>NZ_JBQCGW010000273.1:0-80059 GCF_051955275.1 Pseudobacter sp.
AATTGATTGAAAATCCGACTGATAAAGATTTGGAAGAAGGAATGGCAAATGAGTCTAATTGTGTAGGATCTCCATCTTTGTATTTTGTAAGCAAACAAAGGTTCTGTGCCCGCAGATAAACCATTACCTGCTTCACGCGAAGGGTCCTGGATAGCTCTCGTGGAAATTTATATCCTACGCTTATAAGCCTCAGTCGTGCGAAACTTCCATCTACAAGAGCATTCTCTGAACTCAGCTCATTATTGAAGGATTGTAAGGCTCCGCCAGCACCGGTTGCAGACATGCGCTGATTGGATGAAATATCTCCCTCTTTTTTCCAGCGCTCCTCATAAAATGTATAAAGGTTGGTAAGGATATCCGGCCGGAAAGAGCCAGGCAGGCTTTGAAAAGGAGCCATTTTTGGATTCAACGCTTTCTGAATCATTCCATCTATAAAAACTTCAAATTCCCAACCCTTGAAACAGAACTTATTCTGCCAACCGCCAAATAACAGTGGATCCATGTCGGGGCCAGGTACGAGATCCTCCGGCTTACTGATTTTCCCATCTCCATTGATGTCTACAAATTCATGTTTGCCGGTTTCCGGATCCACTCCTTTACTCAATAACACCGGTTGCGATGACAATGAACTGTTCAGGCGGATTGTATTTTTGTACAGAGAATTTTCCAGGCCGGGAAAGCGCTGTACACGATTCCGGTGTGTAGTTGCCGATATCCTGGAACTAAAAGACCTGTTACCTTTCCTGGATGCTTTATTTATGCCTATTGAAAGTTCAAAGCCAGTATTGAGTACTTCTGCATTATGATTGATGATAGCCGGCGACTGCAATCCTGTAAATTTTGGGTATAAAGCGGAAATGAACTGATTGGTAGTTACGTTCCGATACCAGGTAGCATTCAGGAAAATGAAATTCCTGAACCACAGCTCGATGCCGATATCATTCTTGTAGGTCTTTTCCCAGGTAAGTGATGGATTTGCGTACTGACTGATAATTAGCGGAGTTTTATTGTTGTACCTGCTTCCGTCCGTTGCATACGCATAAGTGGTTTGATTTCTACCGTTTTCAACATAGTCGCTAAGTATGATACCTGAACTGAGATGCAACTTCCCGTAATCCAGAAACGGAAGTTTTCTGGCTATCCATTTAGATTTTGTAAATGGAATGGAGCCGCCCACTGCTCCCGAGAATCCGGACTGGTTTGCTGCATTGAACCTGCTCGATCCATTATATCTTATAGTAAAATTCAGGGAATACATGTTCTGCATCAGAATATTGAATGATCCGGATAAACCGGCATAATGGTATTTGCTTTTCCTGCCAGCGGTAATAATAGTAGTTGCAACTGTAGGATCTCCCAGATTCTCATTACTGGCATAACCTTCGTAGCTGTTGGTAGTCCAGCCATTGTATTCCTGCAACAGGGTAGATGCCAGCTGAATGAAGATGATGTTTTGTTTCCTGCTTGTATCATAGAAATTCAGTTCTTTTTCTAAAATCAGCGTGGTCTTATTCGTGAGGGATGATTCGCTTGATCCCGCAGTTGGTGTTGGATAATAACGTACAGGAAACCGTGTGACTTCATTCAGAATGTTTTTGTTCACTGTCAGTCTTGTCAAAAAAGAAAGCCCTCTCAGGATCTTTTGTTCATATTTGAGAGCACCCCGCACAACCAGCTTTCGCTCTATATAATCATCTTGAAGTTCTTCTATGATATTTAGTGTATTCAAGCCATTGTCTGAATGAATAAGTTTTCCGCTGTCGTCTGTTGGGAAAGGCGCATTGGGGGAAAGGAAAGAAAGTGGAATAGGATTATTGGCTGGCAGTTGGTTGATGCCATAGATCATAGAAAGGGAGGTCTGCAGCAATGATTTTTTGCTGAATATATGATTCACATTCGCCTGTAGTGTAACATTATGACTGCAACGATTCAGGGCAAGAACCGTTGTTTCCCTGTTGTAGCCTATGCCAATGTAGGCGCCGGACTTTTTACCAATACGGCTTTTTAGCGAGCCATAATATCTTTGTACCTGAGCTGTATTGCCCGTAAGAAACTTATACCAATCTGTATATCTGTCAGCAGGCCAGAATATGAGTTCTGATGCGTTGATTGAGTCTGCCTGTAAGCCGTCATTGAAAAGAGCCTCTCTTCTGGCGCCAAAATATTGCTGTGTATTCATAAGCCGGATCCTCGTGGCTGCTTCGGCGAAACCTGTAGATCCGTAAAAGGTAAAATTAATGGCGTCCCCAGGCCTTCCTTTTTTAGTGTGAATGCTGACTATATTATTTGATGCAAGACTCCCATATTTAGAAGTGGCATCCGCATTCACGAGGAACTCAATGTTTTCTATATCTGCAGGATTCAATGTTTCAAGAGGATTTGTATTCCCTATTCTTCCTGTGTTTCCTGATATATAACTGAGTCTGCGCGTAGTTGCTGTGGGACCATCCCAGATGGTGCTGTCTACAAGAAAAAGGATATTGCTCTCCGGAAGGTTTATGTACCCAGGTTCCAGTCCAATGTTTGTCTGACCACGTAACTTTAGTCTTGACGGGCTCCCTGAACCTCCATTTGTATTCATGATCAATACGCCTGGAACCTTATTCTGAACCTGAGTACTCCCGTTTTCCCGAATGCCCTGATACAATGTGCCCGGAGTAAAAGTTTGCCTGGATATTGAATTCCTGTTGCTCGCGTTTTTGGGAGCTGTTACTTCAACTGTTACCAGGCTTTCTTTCCATGCAGGTTTCATCACTACCTGGAATGTATCATTATTCCTTACATCGAACAATTGCGTTTCAAAATTCTTGTGTGTCAGTACAAGGCGCTTTCCCATTATACTATATCCGAAACGAAAGCGGCCATTCCTGTTCGAGCGGACAGAATTTTTCTGTGAGTAATAATCATAAACGATAACTCCACTCAAGGCCTGCCCTTTGGTGTTCACTACTGTTCCCTGATATGCAACAGCCTTTGTTTTTCGTTTGAATACGATGGCATTATTGGCAACAGAATAGCTGACTCCGAATGTATCAGCTATCTGATTTATAATGCGACCTACTGATAATTCGCTTGCCCTGAAATAAAATACCCTTTCTGCATCTATATCCAGATATGAAAAAACAAGCAGCCATTGGGTTTGATCTTTTATAGTTTTGGCCAGATCTGCGAGTCTGAACTTGTTATTCATCAGCAACACCGTCTTAATGGTATCTTTTGCCTGAAGATGCTGGCCAAATACTTCAGCCTGAGAAAGAAATAATAAAGAAGGTATCAAGAATTGCTTTCTTAAAATTTTCCTCATTTGAGATAATTTACAATTAAACCTCTATACAGTTTCCGGGTTAATCTACCTTTTCAGGACAGGAGGCCGGCCACCCCTGGCATACCGGCGTTGGAAATTATCAATAGGAGGTTTAATGGCAAATGCTGATCTTCTGAGGATATTATATTTTAAGAAGCTGAATCAGGATCAAGGTTTTCTGATAAATCTGATAGTGTCTCCGGATTTGAATTCTTTTCCCTTGGGTTGGTACTCGAAATAGCCCATTCTTTCAAGCCTGTCCAGGATAACCATTATGGATTCTTTCCTGGAATACGGGACTGAGTATTGAATATTTTTCCACTCTTCACTGAATTTTTCGTATGTAGCGGAAATACCATACAATCGCTTCAGCTCTTTCATAATTTCTGGAAGCGGCATTTTTGAATAGGAGAAAATGCCATCGATCCAGGCAACTCCTTTCCCCGGCTGAATCTGGGTAACCACTGGGATGCTGTCACGGTATACGAAGGCGCAAACTGGTGCTGTAAGCTTCGTCCTTTGTTTCCCATTTGAAATCCATATTTCCCCTTCATCGAGCGTTACTTTGATGACAGAGTCCTCTTTGTAAGCTGCAACATTGAACCGGGTGCCAATCACTTCTATATTCATGAAACCGGCACTGACGATCAGTGGCCGCTTACCTGTCCGTTTTGCTATGTCGAAATAGGCCTCCCCTGATAGCTGTATCCTATTCGAATCTCCGTTTAGCGACTCAGGGTAATAGATCTCTGATATGTTGTTCAACTTTATCTTTGAAGGATTATCTGACCATGAAATGTTCAGGGTTTCTCCAATTTGAGTACTGGCATTCAACATTGACTCAGGAAGCGATTCGGAACCTTTCCGAAAGAATACATAAGCAAGCAGTAAAATAGCCGGTAGTAAAACCGCAGCGGCAACATTTAACCATCGCTTGTTTCTGATGATACAATTGATTTTTGGAGCGAGATTGGCCTGATTTGGGGGCTTCTCTTCTTTTTTGACCAAAACATCATCTATCAATTCATATTTCATAGCATCCTCGTCAAGTCTTTTCAGCAGTTCATCCGCTGGAAGATGATGCTCATGAAGGTCCATAAGGAGCACAATATCAGGGATATCCATCTCCAGTTCTTTAACTGAGGCTGATCGTTCTTCCCATTGTTTCCACTGTTCTTCCTCTGCGGGAAGCAAGGGTTGTCCTTCCAGGATCTTGATCTGAATAAGGATCAGTTGATTTTTTTCGTTTTCCATTTAGCCTGTTTTGATTCCTGATAGTTATACCAGGATGTACTCGAATGTTATACTGTGTTTCAATTAAATTGATAAAAAACCAACCAGGTTAAACAAGGAAAGCCCCAAGGATGAATAAGAGTAACTCTTCCGTCAGTCTTGGGAATTTGATCTTCAGTTTTTTAATGGCAGTGGATTTTTGAGACTTGACACTTCCTTTAGTCGTACCTATGATTTCAGCGATCTCATCAAGGGTTTTACCTTCCAGGTAATATAACCTGAGTATTCGCCTGTCTGATTTGGTTACATGTAACAGTAACCATTCTATTGCTTCCCGCGCCGTTCTGACTCCGTTGAACAAAAGGAGCCTGGTATTTTGAGTATCTTCATAATTGTCTATATCAACTACATCAATCGGTAACTGCAGGCTCTTTTTGATATGATCCTTATAGCCATTGTTAACTGACTTAAAGAAATAGTTTCTTAGGTGCTCTTTGGACTCATATTCCCTGGCGCGAAGCCTGATTGCAAGAAGAGCTTTATAAACTATATCTTCCGCTATTTTTCTGGGTACTTGTTTTTTGATAAGGCTGAATATCTGCGATTCACTGAACTGGTCATGTAAATAAATCATATCCTCATTCAGCTGCCTGGCTTCCGGCGGATCGTTTTTATCGGGCATAAAGCATGGTTTTAGTTTTAATGTCCTACATTACTCATTCGTAATGGGTATCGCCTTGTTGCAATTGCGAAGGATCATTAGGATTGTGCTGCGTTCAGAAAAATAACTGCTGTGTATTTTTTTACGCCTAAAAAAAATGGAAATATATTATGGATATATTTCTTCGCATATCGTTAACCGATATACGAAGAAATCGTGAAGTCTTTACTCCTGCTCAGTTTGAAGAGTTATTTCAAAAAATAGTTTATTTTATGAAACTTCATATATAGATAACTGTTAGATCAGGGATTGACGTTGAAAAAGAATTCCTCTTCTAAAGAGCTGCTTTTATGGGGTATCTGTTTGCCATCGCTAGTAATTCTTACTTCCTTATTGATTTTTGTAAATAACTGGTCAATTGATATCCCTCTGATCTCAATGAATTTTAGTAAGGCCTCCGTATACAGGCTATTATTGCGTATCCCTCCTGAAGCTGCTTTCCCCGGCGCCGCTGCATACCCTATAAATACGCCTGCCGGCGTATCTACGTCTTTCAATCCTTTATTAGATTGAAAGGATCGCCATTTTTCAACAAAAGGATTGCTTCTGCAGGCATCCAGGATTATTATACCTGTTTTTGTCCTGGCAAATTTTATAACCCCTAACACGTCATTTAGCGCAACCGTTTCTTCCGGAATATTCTTATCGGATGTAGGAGCTGAGTTTTTCATGAAGAAATAATTCTCTCCATTATATTCAATACCATGTCCCGAGAAAAAGAATAGGAATGTATCGGATGGTTGTAGTTTCTTTTTTAAACTGTCCAGTTTCTGACGCACTGTTTTCACATCAGGGTCCAATAATAGCACTACGTTAAATCCCAGCTTGGTCAGTTTCTGGGTAAGATCATTAGCATCGTTCAGACAGTTTTTTAAAGGAGTAACTGCTTCGTAGTTGGAAACCCCGATCACAACAGCTATCTTCTCCGATGCCTGCCTTTGAACCTGTGCAAAAGCAGTTTGAATGGAAAGTATAAAATAGAGTACCTTTTTCATCGCATGAAAAATTTAGGTTGGTGTCAAAATTGTCACGTTCACTATTTTCTATACTAAAGAAAGGAGGCAAAGTAAACCTGGGGGCATTTCCATTTTTTTGGGATCATCCATAGCTTCAACATGTTCCTTTTACACTTCTTGCAATTATTTTAAGAACTGTCCTTTTACCTTTTTCAAGTGTCTTTATATTATCGTTCCGTCTGCCATACCCTTTTGAATCTTCTATATGTATTTCCTGATCGCATCGCTGCCATGATGCGAACAGTGGACTATTTGTGTTCTCTAATTTTACATACACACTTAAACCTTCTATTATGAAGAAGATTCTTTCCCTCCTGATCCTTGTATCAATCAGCCTCGTCATCCAAAGTGGTGCACCGGCTAATAAGGTTTTCCGTAATGAAGCTGATGGAAAAGTCCTGTTCACCTGGTATTATGATTCGGGCATGACGGATCCAACCGGCACCGTAAGTGGCGTGGCAGCGGAAATAAACCGCATGAGAAATTTATATCCCGATTACACCTGGAGCAATGTTCCAGGTATTGGACTGTTGCCTGTAGTATGGGGTTATTATTCACCTACCATCAGCGCGCAGATCTATAGTAATATGTGGTAATTATAGTTTAACTGGCATAAAACCGTGGGGTTCAATTATAACCCGGATTTTGATCCAGGTTGATATTCCGGGTTCTTTCTATATCCGGCACAGGAAGCAATAACTGGTGCATTGTAAAGCCCGGCTTCAGTGTTCTCATAACTTCTTCAGCCCTGGTCTCTCCGGGATTGTTGAATGCTGCTGTGCGTTTTAGATCGAACCAACGGTGTCCCCATTCTGCAAACAGCTCAACTCTTCGTTCCTGTTCGATGCGCTGCAACATCTGCTGCTGTGTAAGTCCTTCAGGTAACGAAGCGCAGCCCGCTCTTTGCCTGATCGTATTGACATCAGATGATGCAGATCCTGCTCCGTATAATTTGCCCAACTGTGCACGTGCCTCCGCGCGGATCAGCCAAAGCTCTGCATATCGCAATACCACATTGTATTCTTTTGCTGGAGTGGAACTGCGTGTTTTGTATTTGTTCGGATAATAGTAATTCTTAGCTCCAGTTACATATGTTCCCAACCATGATTTTCTACGTTGGTCTACGGTTTCAAAGCTGTTGTACAATCCTTCCCTGATCACCAGTTGAGGAGCTCCACTGCCAGCAGGAATAAAGAAAGTGGCTTCAGCGGAATTGTTCTGGTTCTTAATTGGCTGCAATTGAAAGATCACTTCCTTGCTATTGATCAAAAATACATTGTTCAGGCTTGTTTCCAACTGATAGGCACGGGAGCTCAATACTTTTGACGCATATTGTTCTGCCTGCTCCCAGTTTTTCTGATACAGGTAAACGCGCGCCAGTAAAGCTTTAGCTGCCCATTTGCTGGCGCGAATTCCAACTTGTAATGATTTGTCTGTTGTATTGATATTATCAGGCAAGAGGTTCTCCGCCACAGTAAGATCATCGATGATCAGTTTCCAGATCTCCTGCACTGGCTCCCGGCCCTTGCCCAGGTTGACCCTGTAATCCGTTACGGTGATGGCAGGCACAGCACCAAAAAAGTTGACCAGGTGGAAATAATGAAAGGCACGCAGGAATCTTGCCTCACCCTCCAGTCTTGCTTTCAATGTATCACTTAAGCGATTGTTGTTGACAATATTCTCCAGGATATTATTGCACTGGAAAATATAATCATAGGGCTTACTCCAGAATTTCTGTAATGTTTTATCGGATGGAAGCACATTGCTATTGAACCATGGCGCATCAACATCAGTTGGCGCGGCACCCGGCCGCTGCAGTTCATCACTGTACAGCCCTGAATGGCGGGTAGTATTGCCGTTAGCATAATCAATGGCATCCATCATATCCCGGTACGTATTTATCATAACCGCCGTGGCCGATTGATCACTGGCAAACACGTCTTCGCTGCTCAGGTCCCTGGAGCTCTTTCCTGTCTCTATCAGCTTGCTGCAGCCTGTTAAGAGTAATAGGAACATAACGGAAGTAAGGATCGTATTGGAAATATTATCTGGTTTCATGAGTTGTATGATTTAAAAGCCGATCTCCAGGCCGGCTAAAAAAGACCTGACTGATGGCATCGCTAAAGGTGATTGAATGGTTGGGTCACTACCGGAATAGCCAGTGATGGTTACAATGTTCTGCATGCGCAGATATAATTTCAAAGTGGACAGGGAGAACCGTTTAGACCAGTGCCTCGGTGCAGTCCAGCTAAAGCCCAGATAACGGATACGCAAATAAGATCCATCTACCAGCATTTTATTTGAGGCCATTAATTGTTCAGTAGGTTGGAGAAATGCCGGATCCTGCGATATTGACACCTTCTGATTGCCGGATACATCTCCAGGCAGTCTCCAGCGATCCACAAATGCCACTGATTGATTGGTCAGCCATTCCGGATTGCTATTACCTGGCTGGTAGAGGTATCCAAAATATTTCGGATTGATATTGTTCTGCACCTTTCCTTCTATCAGAAAACTCAGTTCAAATTGTCCATAAGTGAGTTTGTTGTTCCATCCTCCGTAAATAGCAGGATCTAAATTGCCGATACTTGTCATGTCTTCCGGTTTCGTGATATTAACGTCCCCGGCAATATTGATGAATTCGCTGAGACCAGTGGTGGGGTTCACTCCTTTGAAGAGAAAGGCCTGCTGCTCCGTCAATGATTTTCCGATCACTAAAGAGCGATTGTACAGAGATGTCTCCAGGTTGGCAAATTCCTTCAACCGGTTACGGGGAAGTGTAAGCGATAATTCAGAAGACCATTTGATACGCTTGAAAATTTTCCTGTACACATCCACCCATAACTCCAATCCGCTGTTCAGCACCTTTGCCGAATGATTGACCCCGCTGAGATGTGTATAACCCACCTGCGCAGGAATACTTACCCCCACCAATTGACGTGAAGTGATATTATGGTACCAGGCGAATGTCAGCGATACACCGGCATCCGTTTCAAGGTCGAGCGCGAACTCTCTTTTCAGGTTCTGTTCCCAGCCCAATGCCAGGTTGGCCAGGCTCACCGGATTAATGGCGATGATACCACCATAGGGTATGGCATCTGTCTGCAGTTTGTATTTGTCTTTATAACTTGCTCCACCCGCATTGTCGTTTCCAGTTGTGCCGATACTGGCGCGCAGTTTACCAAAGGTGATGAAAGGTGCATGGTCCTTCATCCAGGTGGTATTGCTGAAGATCCAGCCGGCGCCGATGGCGCCGAATGCAGCGAACCTGTTCTCCGGACTGAGATTACTGGAGCCATCGATCCGGCCGGTGATATTGAAAATGTATTTTTCCTGAAGGGTCAGCCTGAATCCTCCGTACAAAGCTGCATAACGGTAGACGTTTTCATTGCCATCCCGCTGCGTGGAAGTGGCAGCGCTAGGTTCTCCCATCAGGTTATCGCTGGGAAAGCCGCCGAGGTGGATACTATTCCAGTTGTCGTTCCTCGACTGATAGGTGGCCCCCAATGTGACGGTGATGGTTTTGATCGAACGGCTTGAATCGATATACTGCAACTGCGGATCCGCGTAAGTGCTCATATAAGTGGAACTGGCAGTTTCAACGGTGCCGGTCATGCCGGACTTCGGATGATATGCCTGGATAGGGTAGAAACTGTTCTCATTCAGTTGAATATTGTTCAGCCCCAGCCTGATCTTGAGGAAGAACCTTTTTGCCAGTGCATATTCGGAATACAGACTGGCATGAATGGTGAATGTCTTTGCTTCATTCCAGTTCAGCAACTGGGCGCGGATATTGGTAAACTCCAGTCCGTTCTCTTCATATACATACTTGCCCTGTGCATCTGTGACGGCAGGCGCATTGGGCGCGAGCCTGATCAGAGAAACCATCGGATCGATGGCGGGTTGCTGGTTTTGGGAATGGCTTGCCAGGAAAGAGAATTGCGTGCTGGACTTCTTCCCCGGACTGTAAAATGCATTTACATGGAAGGTGCCCATTTTGTTCGACAGTTTCAGAGGTAGCACTGAACTCTCCTCCTGGAAGCCTGCGCCGCAATAGACGCTGAACTGTTTACCGATGCCGCCACTGGCGGAGAAATAGTACTGTTGTGTTCTGGCGGTATTCCCGATCATATAATCTGCCCAGTTGGTGTTCCTGTCCAAAGGCCAGAGAAAAAGATCCGGCGCCGTGCTGGCGTCCACTGGCAATCCACCGTTGATGATGGCATCCCGTCTCATGGCCGCATACTGTTCAGTATTCATCAGCCTGGGGCGGAAGGCGCTGAAAGCGAGTCCACGCATTGCTTTGATATTGTATCTGAGGGCGCCGCCAACATCTCCTTTTTTCGTCCAGATGCTGATCACACCATGTGCGCCACGCGTACCATAAATAGCGGTGGCGTCTGCATCCTTGTAAATTTCTATTTTTTCAATATCTGCGGGGTTGATGCAGTTGAGGTTGCCAAGGCCATTCTGCTGTCCGAAGATCTCCGGATCACCCAGCATGGACCTGAGCCTGTTGAGGGGTTGATTGGCAGTGGGCCAGATCACGCCATTCACCAGAATGAGCGGATTGTTTGCAGGAAGATTGGCAAACCCGGCAAGCAACCCGATGGATTGCTGTCCGCGGATCAGGATCTTGACCGTACTGCCCGGCGCACCACTGGCGTCAGTGATGAGTAATCCCGGTGTTTTTCCCTGTAGGCCACTGAAGAGGTTGTTGTTGTACCCGGTTGGCAGGCCTCTTCCTTCAATACTTGCAACGGCGCCCACGCTGTTTGTGCGGGTGGTGGCAATTCCTGGCACGATCACTTCCGTCATTTGATTGGCAGCTCTTTTCATGATCACGCTCAGGGGCATGTATTTTTCCGGGCTGACCTCTTTGGTTTGATAACCGGGCTTGCTGAATTCAAGCTGATTATGTTTGGGATCGTACAGGTATTTGAAACTTCCGTCGGAGCCAGATATACCGGGTGACCCTGAAGCATCGAGCACCCTGATGCTGACTGCTGAAATAGGATTTTGCTCTTCATCAAACACCCAGCCGGTCTGCTCGGGAACGCCGGGTGCTTCTGTGGCGTCTTTCTTTACGAATACGATATAACTGTCCTCGAATTTTACGGAAACATTGAAGTGAACAGCGATGAGATGCACCAGTACATTAACGCTAAGGCTTGAATTGGGAAGGATGATAGTGGCTTCCGTGTGTATGTTCTCATGGTTGAAATTGAAACTGAAGCCGGATTGCTTTTCAATGGAAAGCAGCAGTTTCCTTACTTTAGGATGGGGATCAATAAAGTAAATGACCTTCGATGTGTCCCGTTTCAATTCCTGGCTGCTGCCTGCTGTGCATAAAAACACAAGCAGGGCAGCCAGCATGGTTGGTTTGAATGAAAGGATGATCATTGTAATTAGTTTTGGCTTTTTACAATAAGGGTAATAATCACAGTTTCTGTCCTGGCCACGATAGAAGATTACAGAGAGCAGGACCTGTTGGATACTAGGTCATGCACTGCAATCAAACCAGACCCCGGCCGGGATGCAGTTCAATAATAGAAGGTGTTTTGCCGGGCACCCCACGATGCTGCCGGCTGATTGAATAGGACAAATGAAGGTTCAATGGATAATGTAACTTCCAAAAGGATAAGCCACCGGCACAAGGTTTGAATGCCGGGGGATAAAATGAACTTGAGGTTCGTTCCAGGATATTGGATTTGGTCAGGGTATTGACCTGCTACTGTGTGGAGTAGTGTCAGAGTCCTTAACCAGCCTCTTGGATAAAGTTGAAAGTGAAGTGCGTATATCGAAAAGAATAAGGTCCGTTATTTTTTGCGGATGATGATCACATCTCCTTTTTTCACAGGTGAATTCGGAATGTCGAATGTTATGTTATTGGTGCTTTCGATCATGTGCAGGATCCTGGTGATCGGTTCTTTCCTGCTGAAATTCGCCAGTGTGTACAGGTCGTTGTTCACGCCGCTTGAAAATTCCATTTTTACTTCATAGTAGCGCGATAGTTGCGCTGCTATTTCAGTGATGTAAGCCTGCTTGAAAGAAAAGGAATCCCTTTTCCACGCCACTGCATCCTCCGGTCTTGCAACCGGGAGCACGGTCAGCGCTGATGCATTCAGTACGGATTGCTGCCTGCTCTGCAGTAGCTGTTTTTTATTCAATGCTTCCACCAGTACAGATCCACCGAGCACGGTGGTTCTGATCACTGTATCATCCTGATAGGCAGATACATTGAACTCGGTTCCCAGCACCTGTATTTTCTGACCTTTTGAGGATACGATAAACGGTTGCCCCGCAACAGGCCTGACTTCAAAATATGCTTCTCCGTTGAGCTCCACTTCCCGGGTTCCATCGAACCTGGATGGGAAGCTGATAGTGGAAGAAGCATTGACCCAGTATTTGGATCCGTCCGGCAAAACGCCCGACTTTATTTCTTTACTCCTTGTTTGAACGATCTCTCTTTTCACCATCTCCTGTACCTGCTCTTTCTGGAGGTAAGTCCTGATGGTGATGATGCCGAGGTAGATGGCGCACAATACAGCGGCGGCCAGGGCCAGATGACCGGGGCGCAGGCTGATTTTTTTGTAAGGAACAGTTTCTTCTGAAACTTTTGTTTCAGGCTCTGTGTTTTTATAGGCTGCAGCTGCTTTTTCCTTTTCCCGCTGTGCGAGCTTTTCCGCAAACTGTGCAGCTGTCATCCGGTTCTTTAATACAAAAAGAACCGCTTCCATTTTCTCAGGGCTCATTTCCACTTTCTCCGGCATACCGGTCTTTTGCAACCATTTCTCCATCAGATCCTGCTCTTCCGGCTGTAAGGCTACACCTTCATGTATTTTGAAGCGGACATTCAAGAATTGGAGATGTTCATTTCCCATGGAGTTTATTCCCTTTATATGTAAAGAGTGAAAATCTTTCATTTTCTTATACAGCTTTTCTGTTTTTTTCTAAAAAAAGTGCTGGTCCCTATGACTGAATAAGCGCTATCAGTAAGATGGACAGCCCTTTAGGGAGGTTCTTATTGTTATCGCGGAGTTTCTTCAGGGCCCTGGACTTCTCCGCGGCTACACCGTTCTCTGACCTGTTCAGTTCTTCCGCGATATCTTTTACAGATTTGCCTTCCAGGAAAGACATCTTTATGATCTTTTTCTCAGAAGGAGTGAGCAATGAAAGTACCTGTTCCACCCAGTCCTCTATCTGGAGGCTTTCGTGCAGGAAGATTTCTATTTCTGTGTAGGTGGGAGGCTGTGCTGCTACATCGTTCAGATAATTATCCCTGATCTTTCTTTCAGTAAACGCCCGGAAGCAGCCGTTACGGACTGTAATGAACAGGTAACTCCTGATATCTTTGACAGCGGCTAAATGGGGGCGTGCTTTTTGTACTTTCAGAAATGAATCAATGACTATGTCTTCAGCCAGCGCTTCATCTTTAAGTGTAGTATAGGCATAAGCCATCATCGGATTATAATACCGTTTAAACAGGTCTTCCAAAAACCTATCAGGGCCTGGCTCTCCGGACGAGAGCGGGTTCTGTTGCATCGGATTATATGTTTTAATGTCAGCGCGGGATTGAATCTGACCGCAGTTACCGGACTAATTACGGTTTCCCGTAATACTCCAGGGCTTTGGTACCCGCAGAATCTGGTTTATATTATAACGGGATCAGCCCCGTTTCGCCCTAATAATCCGGGAGCTTTTTTGAAAGTTTATTTTATAAAAAGATGGGAATTAACGGTAAGTAATAACCGAAAATGAAGAAATGATCGGTTTTTGTTTTTTGGAAAGCATACATTGAATGTTGAATCAATTGATTATGAGGCAGGTCTTGTCATTCAGCGGGTATGTATCACTGGTGATCCAGACAGTATCGCCTTTCTGGAATTCCGTTTTCCTGGGGTGGAACCTGAACCGTCCGGACTTTTCCATTCTTTTCAACAGCCGGGCCAATGGGAGATCCTTCGATACGTCCAGCGTATGCCTGTAACTGCTGTCCGCCTTATTAAAATTCCGGAAAACGATGGTAACCCTGTACCAGTGTTCTAACGATGGTTTTATTTCAGCAAAGCTGCGGAGGAAAAAGATAAACCGTTCTTGGTTATTATTAACTGTTTCATTTGCCGGTTGAAATAAACGCGCAGGAGATTTATTGACGGTGACCAGTGACTGCTGATTGGGAGTGGTTAGCCTGTGATCGCGTCTGGTGCCCGGCTGCAGGGCGCCTGCACCATGAGAGCCCTCAGGTTTCAGCACCAGGAACACCCCGGCGATCATTACCAGGGTGGTGATGGAAATAGCAATACGGAATGGCTTTCTCAACCAAAAACTGGTTGGCTGATCGGCACATATGTTTGGTAGCTCAGCAGCGCATGGAGGGGTGACTTCCTGGCCCGGCAGTTGGTGGATGGCAAGTTCCAGGCTGGCACGCTGTTTCACCTGTTCAAAAAAGTCACGGAAGCACGAAGTGCTTTCCATGTACTTCAGCGTGGCAGCCACCTCGTTGAGCTCCAGCGTTGGAGCCATCAACTCTCCGTATTTTAATTTCCATTCCTCCCAAAGGGCCTGTTCTTCAGGAAGAAGGATCTGGTTCTCAAGTACTTTGGAACGTATCAGCTTATAAGCTTCAAAATTATTGTCCATATAGCACAGTTTGATTCCCTTTTTTTACACTGGAAAACGGAAAAATTGTAATACGGTTTTCCAGAAATTATGAAGGAAATGGTCAGTTGATTAGAATGAATAATACCATTACGGAAGCGATCTCACGCCATGCTTTGAGGAATTCAGGATATTGTTTCCGGATCTTCTGCACAGCCGTGTATTTCTGGGCCTTGATCCCGTCTTCGCCGCGGTTCATGCGCGCTGCGATCTCGCGGTTGGACAGGTTTTCAATGTATTTCAGGTGCAGTATCATCCGCTCGGCAGGCGCCAGGATCTTAGCGAGCTTTTCAAGCATCCCTTTATAACTGAGCTGGAGTTCAAAGGCTTCAATCCTGGTGTACACTTCCGGGGGACTGGCGATCTCCAGTTTTGGATCCAGCACTTCGGTTAAAGTACTCTTGAAATAATCATTGCAGGTGTTCCTGAGTGTTACAAACAGATATCCTTCTGCATTTGCCGTGGATGAAAAGGTGGGGTTCTTGAATACTACCTTGCTGAAGGCACTGGCAACAAGCTCTGCGGCAAGCTCTTTGTTGTGGACCCGCTTCAATGCATAGAGGAAACAACGTTCACGGCAGTTCATATGCAGATAAAGGATATAGTACCGGAGGTCCCTGGTTTCCATAGGGCCATCAATTTCGCTCATAAAAGAGAAGATTTTAAATGTCGGTTAGTTAAGGTTTACAAAACAGTTCTGAACTTACCATCGCACTTTGGAAACGACACGAAAAACAATTTTCTACCTATATAACAGGTTATTTTCTTTTTGTCCCTGCCTGAAACGGACATTTCCGGAAAGTTTATTTTTTAAGAAAAACTGAATATCTCGTTAATGAATATGCGAAAAATGATGGAATATGCTGTGGTGTTGCATTTCAGTGGGTTTGTCATTGCCGTGAAATCACCGGTTACGGGAAACCGGGAAAAAGTAAATTTTTATTTACCTTACTTTTTGTGTCTGGATTCGTTCAAGTTGTTTAGCCTGTAGTACCTGGCAGGGAGAAAGGAACCGGTAAATAATTCAGTACAGTGTGGCAGCAGCGATTTTGTTATATTTATAATAACCAAAACAACTGATATGAAGGCCATTGTACTCCTTTGCTGCTTTTTCATTGGTAGGCAGGTCCTGTTTGCCCAACAGGGCAATCCCAATTATAACAAAGCGCTTGCCGACTCCCTTGGCGCCGACAAATACGGAATGAAGATGTATGTGTTCGTGATACTCAAAACGGGTTCAAACACCAATACCGATAAGACTAAACTGGATGGTCTCTTCCGTGGTCATATGGAAAATATCACCAAACTGGCCAGTTCCGGCAAGCTGGTAGTAGCCGGCCCATTCAAAAAAAATGATAGATCGTTCAGGGGCATTTTCATCCTCAATGTAAAAACTACTGCTGAAGCGCTGGAGCTATTGGATAAGGACCCTGCCATCAAAGAGAAAGTACTGGAGGCGGAAATTCTCGAATGGTATGGCTCGGCGGCTTTGCCGATGTATTTGCCTTTTCACGATAAAGTTGGAGAACAGAAGCCTTGATTTTCTCCCTGTTGCAGCCACCCTCCCTTATTTTTGATAAATTGCTTACTCACCCATTCACCAGCTCAGCACCGCGTGAAAAAGGCCCAACCTTCTTTGCTGCCTCCATCCGTTCAGGGATCCATCAACCTTGAACAGGAGCGTAAGATCCTGCTCGACCTCGGCAATGATATCACCCAGGTCCGTGATAAGAACGATCTCATTGTCCTCTTTTCCAAACGGATCAAAAGCCTTTTTTACTTCACACATACCATCGTTACCCTTATTGAGGCCCATGATGAGACTTACACCCCATTTCTCCTGGATCACAAAGCTTCGGCTATCCGTACCCACGACCGCTATGATGAAATGGTGCACGCTCATTTTACATTGAATGAACCTTTTATTCAGGCTGTATTGGAAGCCGATGGGCCTGTGTCTTTCATGCTGGAGGATGTGATGGACCTGCCTAACAGTCCGCCCAAAAATCAATCGGCGGGTTGTTCGTGATCAGGGCCAATGATTACGACGAAGCAGTTGAAATTGCCAGTAAATGCCCGATCATTCAGTATGGCGCAATTGTGGAAGTACGTATGGCTATTCCTGCTGCATAAGCTGCGGGAATTGGTGATGATGTGGCTGCTCCGGTACCTCGGGGCAGTCTTTTTGATGGTTATTCTGAAGGTGGAGTTATTTTTTTACCCGGTAAATACTTTTTAAGATCGGATGGAAGTAAAGTGCCTAAAAAGCCACCCAGCATTGAGATAGCAGCTATTTCATATTTGAAGTAGAAAAGAGTGGCTGCCATGCCTCCAAAAATTATACGAAAGAAAATCAGATTCCATAATCTGAAGCGGGCAAGCTTCATTTTATTCTCCTCTTTTCGTTTCTCCATCTCCATTTCGTGGCGGACCTGATCTTCTTTAAGGTCGAAAAGTCTATCCGGATATTTCGGATTTACTTTTTGCAATTCCTTTAGTTGTTCAGCAAATTTGGAGTCAGAATGATTATTGTCTTCAGGGATAGAAACTTTCATTTACAGCGTACATTTTACACTTGAATTGAATCCAGATTTATTGCACTTGCATTATCTGGTTGCCCCCGTTATAGCCTCCGATTGCTCTTTAAATAATTTTGTCCGTAACTGTTTTCACTCATTACGAACGTAATAGAGCAATCAAAGCAAGCCTGCCCGGATTGTTTTCTAATGAATTTATCAATAAGGAAACTCTTACAGTGAGGTGTGGCACTGTAAATTATGGGTGTTTAATGTCAGCTGAACCAGTTGAGATGTAATTGAAGAGAGCAATAACTGATAAGTGTGCTAATGGAAATGATTGCGAAAAGGATGGCTACAAAATGCTGAAACCCGTTTCGATATTATAAAGATTGGGAATTTTATCAAATTATGAAAGTGCTAAATGTGAAGATTGATATATGAAGTTTATTATATGAAACTTATTTTCTTGCTTTAACCACTGCGTTGGCTTTTTACGAATAACAAGGATACCCGTATTGGTAATATTTTTGATACTAACATTAATTGTTAACCGATAACAAGTAATTGTTTAATTTTATGCTCATAAGTATCCTTTCCGAGCACCAGATTTTGACCCAGCCATTCATTACCGTAAATCACTAATTATGGATGGTATTGAATTAAATTATCAGAATATTCTTAACCAATTGGTAGGGCGTATTAAGCAATCCCGGCAGCACATTGTAAAGGTTGCCAATAGTGAGCTTTTAATAACGTATTGGGAAATTGGCAAGATAATTCTTGATCAACAACAGAAAGAAGGCTGGGGAAAAAATACTATTGGTCGGCTGGCCAATGACCTGAAGTCCGAATTCCCAAACTCGTCTGGTTTTTCTGTTCGTAATTTAGCTTACATGCAGGCTTTTGCTGAGGCATGGCCTCAGTTCCCAATTTTGCAACCAACGGTTGCAAAATTGCAAGGTGTTGAAAATCAGGGAAATAATAATTTTTCAGCCTTGCTTCAAGTCCCCTGGACCCATCACACAGTTATACTATCAAAAGTTAAAACAATTGAGGAAAGGATATTCTATCTAAATAAGGTTGTTGAGAATAGTTGGACTAAAGAGCTATTGAAGATTAACATAGATACAGACCTCTTCAGCCGTCATTGTAATGCGATTACTAATTTTGATCAGACTTTGGCCGGTAATCAATCTGAATTGGCAAAACTAGCACTTAAGAATCCTTACATATTTGACTTCCTGGAAGTTACAGATGAAATACAGGAACGTGAACTGGAAAGAGCGCTGATAAAACATATTCAACGATTCTTGCTTGAGCTTGGAAAAGGCTTTGCATTTGTTGGTAACCAGTTTAATGTTAAAGTAGAAGATGATGAATTTGCCCTGGATCTTCTGTTTTTCAATTATAATCTTAATTGTTTTGTAGTTTTTGAACTCAAAGTGTGCGATTTTAAATCAGAATTTGCAGGCAAACTCAACTTTTATGTCAATACTATTGATGCTCAATATAAAATGCCTTCCCATGGTCCAACTATTGGTGTTTTGTTATGTAAAACACCCAATAAGACTGTTGTCAAGTATTCCTTAAAAGGAATTGGAACTCCAATGGGAGTGGCAGAATACGATCTTATGCCAAAACAATTGCTGGTTGAGATGCCTACAATAGAGGAACTAGAGCAGGAATTGCAAAAGGAAATGCAGGTTGCTTTAAATCCAATGGATGCCAAACGGCAAAAATTGAATGAGGTACTAAGCAGGTTAAAAGGTGAGCAAATCAAAAGTATTAAAGAAGCAAAAAATGTTATTTATCTCTTTACAGAGTTCTTGCAACCATTGAATATGAAAATGCAAATAATGCTAAGTAATGAACTTGAATTATTTGCCAGGAACAAATTTGAGATCAGAATAAATGAATCTCTAAGCCAGCATTTTATGACTTATGATTTAGAAGCGCGACTACTTAATAATGGAGAAATATCGAAGCTTGGTCTAAACGCATGCTTTGACGGGTTTAAGCCAGCTGGGTTAAAGTCATTTAACCTGTCGAAAGAACTGCTGATTGAACTCGGAGACTACAAGTATATATTAAAGATTGAAAATTCATGTATCTATTCTGAGTATTTGTACCATTACGAATGGAAAGAACAAGACATTGATTTGATTGCTGAACAATGGATCTTATTGATCATAGAAGAGATAAATGAAAAAGTTGAAGGAATTCTATAGTCTTAGCTGCTTACACCTCCAAATACTCACACAACACCTGCCTTCCGGATGGGAGTAAGGAACTGGTAGCAACGGAGATTCATAACCGATCTGCACGTGCTAAAAAGCCAATGGTCAAACTGAACTGTGCAGACCTCCCTGCCAGTCTGATAGAAAGTGAATTATTCGGTTATGAACGGGGAAGCTTCACAGACGCTTTCGACAGGCGCATTGGTAAGTTTGAACTGGCGCATGGCGGCACACTTTTTCTGGATGAAATAGGTGAGATGCCCATCGAGTTGCAGTTAAAACTATTGCGTGTGTTGCAGGAAAAAGAACTGGAGCGGATCGGTGGCAGAACAACTATCCGGGTGGATGTTCGCATCATTGCGGCCACCAACCGGAACCTGGAAAAGGAGATGGCGCAGGGCAGGTTTAAAGCAGGAGGAAAGTAAGCCTGAAAACACCGCCATCAAAACCATCGCTGAAAATGAAAAGGACCATATCATGAAGGCACTGCTGGCCTGCAATCATAAATTGTACGGCCCCGGTGGAGCGGCCGAGCTCCTGGCCATCAATGGGAGCACGCTGAAAGCAAGAATGAGCAAGCTGGGGCCGGGAAGAAATTCACATCCTGAAGCACCCTCTGTTTCAATCCCTTACCTATTTTATCATTCACTTAACTTTTCACATGCTGCGGCGCGCGTAAATAACCTGTCTGAATAGTAGTTTTGTAGTTCCTTATTTTTTGTAAAATTCACTTCGAGGCCATTTCTGCTGCAAGATCTCTACACCATTATTCATTTTTAAAAATTAAAGTACATGAACAAGATCCTTTCTTGCTTCCGGAGACTTGCGTTACCTGTTGTAGCTGTGGCTGTGTCCGGGGTGTTGTTTAGTGCCTGCCTGAAGAATAAGGATGGCGACAGTACCCAGATACCTGCGGCAGGCCTGATGGCTTTCAACCTGGCTCCTGATCAGCAATCGCTGGTGATCCAGTTGTCCGGCAACACATTGACCCAATCTCCGCTGGCTTATCAGAGTTTCACCGGGGTATACCAGAATATCTACACCGGCAACCGCTCGGTATCCGCATTCGATTATCCTGATCCAACGCCGCTGGTTACCAGCAGTCAGAATTTTGAACAGGGTAAATACTATTCCCTTTTTGTAGTGGGTACAGGCGATAAGTACAAAAATGTGATTTCCACCGATAACTTCGACAGCCTGTCGGCCAGTTCCGGTAAAGCTTATGTGAGGTATATCAACGCCATTGCAGACTCAGTGAATGCTGCAGCGGTAACCATCACAGCCAATGGAAGTTCAGTGGTGAACAACAATGCCGTGTATGCCACTGTAAGTGAGTTCAAAGAAGTAAATCCAGGAGAGGTTACCATTGCTGTGAAAAGCAGCAATGGAGTAGATGTGAACAGAACCATCTCCCTTGAACCCAAAAAAGTATACACCGTTTTATTATCCGGTATTCCAAAAGAAACCAATGAAAGCAGCAAAGTGCAGATCAGGTTTGTGACCAATGGCACGCTGACGGATGAAAGTCCGAAGCCATAATGAGCAGCTTTCAACAGTAAAAAATGGAGAGACGAATGTTTCTCCATTTTTTTAGTACAAAAACTCAATTATTTAGCAATATATAGCTAATTTGTTTAGTATATTTGAAATATGATGAGGAATGAAGAGCGGGTACTGGAGAAACTGACCATCCTGGCGGATGCAGCTAAATATGATGTTTCCTGTTCTTCGAGCGGAAGCAACCGCACCAACCACAATAAGGGATTGGGAACAACAGGTAATGGAATCTGTCATGCTTATACGGAGGATGGCAGATGTGTTTCGCTGCTGAAGATCCTGCTTACCAACCACTGTATTTTCGATTGTGCCTATTGTGTCAGCCGTAAAAGCAACGATATCAAAAGAGCTGCATTCACGGTGCAGGAAGTAGTTGATCTCACCATCAATTTTTACCGGAGGAATTATATTGAAGGACTGTTCCTGAGCTCAGGTATTTTTTCCAACGCGGATTACACGATGGAAAGGCTGGTGCTCATCGCTAAAAAACTCAGAACAGAGTATCGTTTCAATGGGTATATCCATCTCAAAGCTATTCCCGGAGCCAGTGATGAACTGGTGCGCGAAGCAGGCCTGTATGCGGACCGGTTGAGTGTAAATATTGAAATGCCTACGGAAAGCAGCCTGCAGTTACTGGCGCCTGATAAGAAGAGGGAAGACATGATCAGGCCTATCCGTTATCTGAAAGATGCTATCATAGAAAATTCAGAAGAAAAAAAGCAGCTGAAACATGCACCCCGTTTTGCTCCTGCCGGGCAGAGCACGCAAATGGTGATCGGCGCCACTCCGGAAACCGATATGCAGATCCTGCATATTGCCGACCAGTTTTACAAGCGCTTCAACATGCGGCGTGTCTATTATTCAGGATATGTTCCCATCAGCTATGATAACCGCCTGCCTTCGGTGGGAACGCCAGTACCCATTGTCCGCGAGAACCGCCTGTACCAGGCCGACTGGTTGCTGCGCTTTTATGGTTTCCAGGTGAATGAAATTGTGAACCAGGAGCAACCGCTGCTGGATATGGACATAGATCCAAAGCTTGGGTGGGCGCTTCGCAATATGCACCTGTTCCCGGTGAATATCAATACTGCGGATAAGAAACTGATCATGCGGGTGCCGGGCATTGGTCTCGCATCCGTGGAGAAGATCTGTGCGGCCAGGAAATTCAATAAACTGGACTGGGATCATCTTAAAAGTATCGGGATCAGTGTCAGCAGGGCCAGGTACTTCATCACCTGCGCCAGTCGTGATTTTGAGCGAAAGGACCTGACTCCGGACCGGATCAGACAGCAGATCCTCACCTTGGGCAAGAGCAAATACGAAGCTAATTTCTCCACACAGATCAAATTATTCTGAAATGCAGTTGATGGTTTACGATGGAAGTTTCGATGGATTCCTGTCTGCGGTTTTTGATGTGTATGAGTATAAATTCACTGCAGTGGATTTTGCATCCGGAGAAAATTACCAGAAGAATATTTTTGATACCGCGCATGAGGTGATCACGGATGACAATAAGGCTGGCCGGGTTTGGAAAGGTTTACAATTACGTTTACCAACAGGCGCCTGCGGGGAATTATACAAAGCCTTTCTTTCAGAGCAGCAGGGAATTGAGAATGTGTTGCTGCAATATATCCAGTATGCATTTACATCCGTTCATTCCATAGAACAGGATTTCAGTAATCCGTCTGTATTGACTGTTACCCAAACAGCAAAGATGGTGCACCGGGAAAAGCATCGTATGGAGGCATTCATACGCTTTCAGCTTACAAAGGACAACCTGTATTATGCCGTGATAGAGCCCGATTTCAATGTGCTGCCCCTCATTAAAAAGCATTTCCTGGATCGTTATGCAGACCAGCAGTGGCTGATCTATGATGCCCGGCGAAAATATGGATTGTATTACGATACTGTACAGGTGGATACGGTTCATTTGACCTTCACAGAAGAAGCCGGATCCGGAAAAGAGATCCGCAACCTGTATGATGAAACTGAGGAGCTCTATCAGAAATTATGGAAACAATACTTCAGCAGTGTAAATATCAGCGCCAGGAAAAACCTCAAACTGCATATTCAGCATATGCCCAGAAGATATTGGAAATATCTACCGGAGAAAGATCCGTTCCGATGAATTGCTGCAGAAAGCATGTACATCCATTACGCCTTGTACAACAGGAATTTTTCTTTCAGCTCAATGGTATTCTGCACTTCCATTTTTTCAAAAGCCCGCTTGCGGTAAGTACCAATGGTGGTGATGTCGAGCCCCATTCTTTCCCCGATTTCTTTAACGCCCATGCCCAGCACCACATGTTCAACTACCTGTAGCTCCCTGTCTGAAAGTGAATCGATGGGGTTTTTAGTTGCTGGCCCGGAATTATGGATCAGGTTACCGAGTAAATCTGAACTTACATATATTTCACCTTTAAAGATGCAGCGGATAGCTTTCTCAAGCTCTTCGATAGAGGTTTGTTTGCAAAGGAAGCCACGGACGCCTTTTTCAATCAGTCTCCGGGCATAGATCCGTTCTTCACTCATGGAGTATACAAGAATATTGGTGTGAGCGCTGCAGGCTTCTATCTTTTGCATGATCGATAACAGGTTGCCATCGGTCAATACCATATCCAGTATGGCATAGTCTATTTTTTTACCTGAAAGGATCTGTGCTACTGATGCACAGGATTCAGCTTCTATGATCTGAAATTTTGCGGAAAAACTTTCTATGATCATCCTGATCCCACGCCGGACTATCTGATGGTCATCGGCAATCAAAACAGTTTGCATACGTAAGCGGTTGGGTACAAAATTGAACTGGACGGGTAGCAATTTAATCATTTATTGCATACATTGCCGGTAGCACATTATCCTTCCGCGATCTTTCTGAATTTCAGTGTAACAGTGGTCCCGGAATCTTCAGTACTGCGTACGTTCAATGTACCGTCAACAAGGCGGAGCAGGTCTTTGATGATAACATACCCAAACTGGTACCTGGAAGTTTCTCCTACTGTATAACCAGCCACAAAGGTTTCCATGCTGTTCAGTTTCTTCAACAGATCCGGGTTTATTCCGGGACCAGTATCGGTCACTGTTATGATCACTTCCTCATCTGTGCTTTCTCCCCGGATGCCTACAGCTCCGGCCGGCGTATATTTCATGGCATTCATGGAAAGATTGTAGATGATAACGCCCATGGCCTGCGCGTTTTGTACCATCTCTATATGGGCAGGAACATCAATTTCAAAGTTCAATCCTTTTTCCCTGGCGAGGGTGGCGGGAATTTCAACCGTTTCAGCAACCAGTTTACTGAGGTTGAACTTTTCCGTTTCCATTTTTACCGACTGGTGGTGGAATTTTATCCAGTTCAGGATATTCACCGAAAGCGATTCCAGTTCCTTCGCAACGTTGACGATAAACGAAGCTGTATGATAACCTGCATCCGAATCCTGGAAAGCATCCTTCAGCCTGTTACCCATATATCCCATGAATTTCAGGGGGCTGATCATATCATGACTGATGATGCCGATCAACCTCGCTTTGATATTATTGTCTTCTTCCAGCCTCAACTGCTGGGCCTGTAATTGTTTCAGCTGGTCTTCGAGCTGCCTGCTTTGTGATTCGATGTTTTGGGTTTGAAGGGCCACCAGTTCCTGCAATTCTTCTTTCCTGCGGGCAATGGTAGCAGTGCGCCATTTCACCACTCCTGTCAGGAGGGCTATCAGTCCCATGAAGCAGAACAGATAGAACCACCAGGTCTGGAACCAGGGTTTGCTGATATGGAATCTGACAGTGCTGATACCGAAATCATCAGGCTTATATCCGTTCCTTACGCGCAGGTGCAGGGTATAATCACCTGGTTGCAGCCTGCCGAACTGGATGATATTGTTTTGTATGAGATCCTGTGTTTCCCATGTACTGGAATAAGGTTCCAGTTTATAGGAAAAATAAATGTTTTCCGGATTGCCAAAGTAAGGCAGGGTGAGTTTAAAGCGCAGGTTCCGCGCATCGTATGGTATATGCTGCAGGTTGCTGTCGCTTACCAGATACAACATAGTATCTATCAGTACTTCGTCTATAAAGATCTGACCACCAGGTGGTGGGGTATGAGGCTGTAATGGATCAAATACCGCTATTCCATTCATCGTGGGAAATGAAAACCGGTTATTGGAAAGCCTGATGGCGCAGGGCTGGCAGCCTCCGTTGAATTCTGTGTTGTAGATGCCGTCTTCCTTTCCGAAATACTGGTAGTAGATTTCGGGCAGGTCATTTTCAAAAGCTGCCAGGAGGCTTTGCATGCTTGTTTTGAACAACCCGTGGTTGGTACTGATCCAGCAATATCCCTGCTCGTCTGTCATAAAGCAATGCGCGTAAGACAGGTACTGGTTCTTATCCGTGGGCATCTTTTTTACAATGCCGTTCTTGTAAATATAAAGTCCCTGTCCATAAGTGCCAATGAACAGGTAGTCCCCGTATTTCAGCAGGCCGCGTGTTTTGGTGGTGAGGCCCGGAATATGGACCGTATCCAGTTTCTGCGGTCTGTTCACATCGAAGAGCACCAGTTTTTCCCCTGCAATGGCCAGTACGCCCGGTGCGTATTCAACGGCGGCATCCGGTGCGAGAAATCCTTTCAGGTCTTTGGGATTGTCCGGGATCCGGAAGAGCTGTTTGTAAGTGTTGTTGGTGATATCTGCAATGAACAGTTCGCTGATCATGTACAGGCGGCCGTTCATTTCCACAAATACCATTTTGTTGACTTCTGTACGGGTAGGGATCTTAACAGTGTGGCCATCGCGGTACCAATGTACGATGGTATCTATATTGTGGTACCAGCAATCTCCATTGCTGTCTTTATAGATATTCCTGGAGCGGAACTTTAATGGGGGGGCTTCTTTAACGAGCGAGCCCTGCGTGGTAAAGTAAAGCCCGGATGAAGTGATAACAGTTCCGGGTACGGCTTCCGCCTGACCATATTCCTCTTTACCCGCTTCGATATCAGGCTCTGCCCGTACCGGCTGTAGGAACGGTGCTTCTACAATGTATAATCCATTTGTTTCACTGCCTAAAAAGAGCCGGTTCTGTTCTTCCCAGATCTGTACGGCAATGATATGACTGTTTTCAGGACAGCAATCCCGGCAAACCAGTTGAAGATGCAGGCTGTCGTTCTTTCCGTTCAGTTTGTAGATATTGGGATAGTCGATGATCACTGGTGCATCCATGCCTGGTTCCCATATTAGCCGGGGCATTTTTTGTTTCCAGCTATTATTGGGAGGCAGGCCGTAAACACGCACCGGCATTGCTTTCCCCGTGCTGTGGTTATACCAGGCCATATGCAGCGCTGATTTTACGAAATACGTTTCTTTATTCAGCCTGAAGAGTGCCTGATAGCCTGGAAATTCAAGCAACCTTTTTTGTGCTGCCTGGTAATGATAGATATTCCCGAAATGGTGGAATGAAAAACTGCTGCTGTCGCCTTTCTCATCATCAAATAATACCAGCGGCGGAAGAAAGCCGGAACTTGACAGGTGGCGTAATCTTTCTGCTACTTCGGCTGCCGGCCTTAAAGTGTATTCTCCGCCCCGGGAGCTATAGGGTGAAAGAAAGAATGTGTCCTTAAAAAGGAATTCAGGATGGTTTTCATTGATCCTGCTCACCAGGAAGTATTCATCAGCAAAATAAATGGCGCCTTCCCTGTTGCGGGTCAGCGCGGCGGTTCTGCGATTGGTGAGGTCATCTTTGTTATTCCTGAAGCTGGTGAAATATTTACCATCGAAGCGTACAAGCCCTGCCTGGCTGCCAATCCAGAGGAAGCCGTTCTTTTTATCGAGCTGCAGCCCTTTGATGCCATTGGCCGGCAAGCCGTTCTCATTGGTAAAATGCCGGATGATATGTTTTTGCCGGGCATGAACGGAAACGGCCTGTAACAGCCACAGGATAGTGGCCAGGATTTTCAGGGGTGTATTCGTTGCGTTCATGGGCATCGAATATAGTAAGAAGCGGGTAGTTGAAATGAAATAGTGTCAATAAAAAAACTCCGGTCAGGGATATGACCGGAGTTGTGATTGTTTTTTCAGCTGCTTTGCAGCAGGAGCTGCATCGTTTAGGGCCTGATGATGGAGAAACTTTTTCTTTCTGCTCCATTGATCACCTGCAGTACATAAGTTGCTTTCGGTAAAGTCTGCATGCTTACAAAACGGGTGGATCCGTTTCCGCTGATCACCGGGTTCATGCGCTGCCCCCAGATATTGTAAACCTGGATGCTGGCGCGCTCATAACCGGCAGGCAGTGTTACCTGAACGCGGTTGTCTGTGATCTTCGGATATACGTTGATGGTTTCGCTGGCACACCTGTTCTTTACGAAAATGATATTGCTGTGTTTGAATCTGGCATCGGTATCAACCAGCTTCAGGCGGTAATAATTGGAGGATGCTTCAGGTGAAATATCGGTCCAGTTAAAATCTGATGCGCCGGAGTAAGCCACTGTAGCCATTTTGGTGAAAGTTTGAGCATCTGTGCTTTTCTCGATTTCAAAATGGCTGAAGTTGACGGCTTCGCTTACTTTCCAGTTGAGGCGGATATTGCAATCCACCTGTTTGCCGGTGAAACTTTCCAGGGTGATGGGCAGGGTGGATGCATTGGTGATCACAATCTCATCGCTGATAGTGCAGCCGTCGGGGAAGCTTACATCCACGGAGTAGGTACCGGGGCCTGTGATCTCCAGTGTATCTGCGGTGCTGTTATCGTTCCAGGTGAACTGGGAACCGGGAGCGCCAAAGAAGCCAGTGGTGTAAAGTGTAACAGGATAATCTGCAGGGTTAACTGCCCTGTCTGCTCCCAGGCCTAAGATAGGCGATGCCCCGTCATAAGGCGCGATGTTCCAGTTGGTATTGTTACCCAGGTCTGTGCTATGCTTTTGCGCGGAGAAAGGGGCAGCGGTTCCGGCCGCAGTGATCCTTCTCATTCTGATGTAATCAAAGCTTACGGGGTCCCCATTCTTGGTGATGGTGGCATTGACGGTAGTGCTTGAACTTACGATCTCGGTGGCACGGCAGGGAGTGCCACTGCCATACCAGGCATCGTTCACTGTATTGTTGCTGCCTGCAAGCAGCGTATAAGTATTGCCGGGGAAGAAGATCAGGGTGTCCATCACGTTGCCGCTGCCGGTGATGGTGCCGCTGCCTTTGAACTCAACCCGGTCGATGGTATTGTTGCTTCCGGTGATACCAACAGTAGCGGTAGTAGAGGCATTGGTAAAAGTAAGCCTGTTGATCACAGTGTTGTTCATGGCCACAGTAGTGGAAGTTAAACCGGTTATCAATACAGTATCGTATTGCATGCCTTCAGCCTTGAAGTCGCCGGTGGTAATGCTGGAGTTGGCGGCATTCAGGGTGTGGTTGGCGGCAGCTCCCTGGAAGCGCCAGCCGAAGGGGCAGGTAACAGTGGAGTTGCTGATATCGATGGCAAACACATTGTTGATGGCCACTGAATTATCGATCTGCAATATATCAAGCCTGATCCCTGAAGCATTGAATGCTCCGTTGTAGAAGGATATATTGGTTTGGGCATTGCTGAAATCGTTCAGCACGGTAAGGCTGCTGCCTGTTTTATCGATCGCTATATCGAAGTTGCCCAAAACATTGCCTGTGAGGAAGGCGGGAGCAGGGCCTTTGAATAATACTGCCGCATCAAAAGTAGCAGCAGGATTGAGCACCAGATTATCACCCCAGATCTCCATATTCCAGGTGGCTGTCTTGTTCCAGATGGGGGCATTGGTGGCCGCAGCCCAGTTTACGTTTCTCGCATAGGCATTACCGGTACTGATGGTGACTGTTTTACTGGAGGGGGTAAATCCGCTGCCTGCATCAAAGTATACATCATCGTATACGGTAGGCACACAGGCTCCGGGCGTTCCGCCGCTGGTAAGGCTCCAGTGGTTGGGATCGTTCCAGTCTCCTGCGCCGCCAACCCAGTAACGGGGGCTTGCCGCCGCGGCATTGATGGTCCAGCCCGTGTTGCCGCCTGCATCGGCGCCGTTGACAACATAGGGTACACCAGGGCCGGTCACACGCAGGTTCTGCAGGTATACATTATCGATATGAACTTCGGTAGTGCTCTGGAGGGCCAGTGTGGGTGTGCCGCCGCCGCCGCCTCTCAATTCGCTGAGCCCGCTGCAGGGAGTTGCTTCTGCTTTGATGTATTTGAGAATGTTATTGGTTCCTGAGAAGATATAATTTCTTGAACCGGCCAGTATCAGGGAGTCGATAGTGTTACTGGTGCTATTTCCGATGGTACCCGATCCTTTATATTCCAGGCGGCGGATGGTGTTGTTGTTCAGGATCCTGCCGAGGCTGGTAGGGGAGGTGGAGGTGAAGGTCAGTTGTCCGAAACTGGTATTGGAGATATCGAAATCAGTAGCGCTTTCACGTCTGATCTCGGAGAGCTCCACCCAGGGATAGGTACCAGACGGCGCGTTGGTAGCGAACCTGGCATGGGAAGTAATGCGCGATCCGGTGGCAGTCATGGATTTATTGGCTCCAAAATACACCCACCTTAAGTTGGCCGTGATGGTTGCATTGGTAATATCCAGGGCTCTGGCAGCCGAGTTGTTACTGGCGAAGATCCAGAATGTAACGGTACGTCCGGACATATTCAATCCTCCGCTTCCGAAGTTGATACTGGAATTGCTGCCTGTGTTGATCCAGTCATCCAGTAATGTGAGAGAGCCGCTGCCGTCTTTGTAAACTGAAATGGAAAAATTACTTGTTCCCCCTGCCGCACCATTGGTGGTGAGCGTAGCGGCATCGGGGCCATAGAACTCAAACCCTGCAATATAACTTACAGTGGGCTGCAGCACTGCGGAACCATATATTCTGAATGTACCGCCGGCTTCATTGAAAGTGGTGGCACCAACGCCGGAAGCCCAGGTGATATTTTTACAGAATGAACTGCTGCTGGTAGTTACTGTCTGGCCTGCGAGACCACTGGCTGCATCGAACACCACGTTGTCGTTCTTGAAGGGAACACAGGCGCCGCCCGTGCCGCCGCTGCTGAGGCTCCAGTGGGCTTTATTATTCCAGTCTCCTGCACCGCCTACCCAATAGAGCGTAGTGCCCGTGCCTGATGGCTCTGTGATGGTAAAGCCTGAATTGCCCGTTCCATCGATACCATTCACTGCAATAGGAGTAACAGGGCCGGTGGCGATCACATTGGTAAGGACCACATTGCTGATATCCACGATAGCGCCGGAAGCAAAATTAACGGTGCCGGTAGCCGCATCACCATAAATTTCCGTATAGGCATCACAGGGAGCGCCGGACAGGTAGAGATATTTATTGATATTGAATGTGCCTCTGAATGTGGTGGTGCGATTGGGAGCCAGGATAACACTGTCCACCGTATTCACGTAATTGTTGCTCACCTGGAAACTGTTGAGTGCAGTGATCTTCCGGATCACATTGTTGGTGCCATCTATGGATGCTGCCAGTGTGAAAAGAACGGAACCGATGGTGTTGTTGGCGCCTATTGAACCCTGCCCGTTGAATACAAGTGTATCAACAGTGTTATTATTCCCGATATCCATGAATGCTCCTCCCGCTCCTGAAAAGGTAAGGGACTTGAATGTGGAGTTGGAGACAATGATGGTATTGGGGCCGGAGCCGTTGTTTGCCGTTACCCTGTTATACACGCCACCATCATTTACAAAAGTATAAGCCGTCAGCGTTGAACCGGTTGCATTGACGGTTTTGTTGAGATTGGTAAACCGGTACGCAAGACGCGCGCTCATAGTGGCATTGGTCATTTCAAGTACACGCAGATTGGTGTTTTCACTGCTGAACTGGAGGATATTCACCGTTTTCCCGGATACGTCAAATGTACCTGCCGTGAGATAGACCCAGTTGGTGCCGGAAGAATTGGTGTTTGCCGTAACAACCAGGTCATCCGTCAGGGTAAGACTGCTGCCTGGCTTATCGACCTCCAGACCAAACTCACCCAAAACATTTCCATTGGTGGTGAGGGTGGCTGGCGTTGCTCCCTGAAACCTGAAGAGCACATTGTAGGTGGTAACAGGCGAAAGCACCAGATTTCCGCTGACCGATACCGTGAATGTTGCGTTGCTGGTAATGATGCGCGGGTTATTGGGAACACCGGCCCAGGTCATATTATTACAAAAGGAATTTGCATTGACCGTTACGGTATTGGTGGCAGTAGTGGTGCCAAACCCGCTGTTTGAATCGAAGAACACGTTGTCGGAAGAAGAAGGTACGATACTGGGGATGGAACCTGCACTGCTGCCGAGGCGCCAGTGGTTCAGATCGCTCCAGTTACCAGCTCCGCCTACCCAATAATAATCTGCTGCATGGAGTTGTTGCACAAACAATACTCCAAGAAGAAGTAAAATTTTTTTCATGGGATCTTGATGAAATGGTTAAGACAATTGAATAGAAGTAATGAATAATGTGAAGGTAGAACCGCTAAAAAATGTGGGTTGTACAGTAAATTGAAAAGGGCTGTACGATTTGTACTACAGGTATCCCGCCTGTATCTGAAATTTCCATTTCCCAAATTTATTCTAATTTACACATGCAATCATTAATGTTATATATTGGTTTACAGTAATTTACAACAAGGCGAAGATGAAAAGCACCTGCTGGAACAAATTGCCGGTGGCGATGAGAGGGCATTTTCCATTATCATGAACCGCTATGCCAACCGTATTTACTCATACCTTATTTACTGGTTGAAACAGCCTGAACTGGCTGAGGAGATCCTCCAGGACATATTTACCAGCCTTTGGAAGTACAGGGATAACATCACAGGGATCGATAATTTCCCCGGATACATCTTCGTGATCACAAGGAACAGGGCCAAAGCCGCATTAAAGCAGCAAATGCTCGGTAGCCAGCCAATAAATCCTGACCATCTCTATAAACTTACCTATGGTCAAACCGGTCAGCAGGAGCTGGAATCCAAAGAACTGATGGAGATCCTGCAACGGGGTATCGATCAATTGCCGGCACGTAGGAAGGAGGTGTTCTTTCTCAGCAGGAAAGAAGACCTTACCTACGAAGAGATCGCCCAACGCCTGGGCATCAGCCGCAGTGCGGTACGGCAACATATTGTGGAAGCGCTGGTGTTTTTAAGGCACTATCTGAAAAAAAATGCCGGTATCATTATTTCCATCCTGGCCGGATTTGTACGGTAAAAAAATATTTTCTTTTTTTTCAGTCCGACCTGTCCTCTTTCCAAAAATCATACACTCTTATACCAATACATGCAAACGCAGACATTTGAATATTATATAGACAGGTATCTCCAGGGAAGTATTACTTCTGAAGAATTGACCGTGTTCCGCAGTTTTTTGCAGGATCCTCAAAACGATGAAGTGCTGCAGCAGGCAATGAAAAACAGTTGGGAAGAATGGGGTGGGCATGACCTCAGCTTCCCCGATGTATTGGAAAACCTGGAGCAGAAACTGAAGGCGGAGCGCATGTCCCGGGAATTACCCTCCGTAAAACCTCTTCCTCTTTACCGCCGGTCATGGGTCCGTTATGCAGCCGCAGCCATTTTGATCGCCGGCATTTCAACCGCAATAATGCTGTCCGCTGACAGGCGTACAAAGTCAGCCCCCGGGGCTGGGGCGGGCATTGTTTCGTCAGGCATCCTTCCCGGCACCAACAAAGCGGTACTGACTGTTGACGATAAACAAATTGACCTTTCCTCTGATAAAACGGGCATTGCCGTGGGAGCAACCATTGCCTATTCAGATGGCGAACAGCTGGCCGATGCAGGAAAAATGATAAAGCTGGCCACCCCCAATGGAGGCCAATACCAACTGACTTTACCCGATGGTACAAAAGCCTGGCTGAACGCAGCGTCCAGTATCAGTTTCCCTTCTGTTTTCAATAACGGGAAAAGACAGATCAGCGTTACAGGTGAGGTTTTCCTGGAAGTGGCGCAGGACAGGTCCAGCACATTTACCGTGGATATAGATGGTCAGTCAACAGTACAGGTGCTTGGCACCAGTTTCAATATCAATGCTTATGGTGATGAAGGAAATATTCAAACAACGCTGATCAATGGAAGTGTAAAAATAGTACCTGCTGTTACCAATGAGAAGACCGCAACTACAACGGCAGTTATCCTGAAGCCAGGTCAGCAGGCTATTCAATCCATAAAGGCGGCAGAGCCGATAAAGATCATCAATACCCCTAACCCCGACCAGATCCTCGCCTGGAAAAACGGAATATTCGAGTTCAATGGCGCTAATCTCAGACAGGTAATGAAGCAATTGGAAAGATGGTACAATATCCGGGTGGAATACAGTAACAATGTGCCGGATATCATTTTCAAAGGAGAGTTTTACAGGAATGTCAACCTCTCCGATATACTGGAAGTGTTGACGGAAATGGGAGTGAAATTCCGGATGGAAGGAAAAACACTCAAGGTACTCTGATCACCCTGCACGCCATTAGTGGAACAAACAATTTTACAGCTCAACAAGCTCATCATAGAACCAACAATCTAAAAATTAAGATGCATTAAACGTTCACCGCTCTCCAAATAAAAACCGGAAGAGGTCTGAAGCTCTTCCGGAATACGTTTGGATTACCAAAAACTGATAGGTCTCTTCCAAGACTGCTTTCTTCACCCAAACATTGCAATTTATGCAAAAAACTGCTTATTGTACATGGCCGGCCCGGGTGGGGCGCCGGTACATAACCAAAACCCTGTTAGTAATGAAACTAACATTCATTTTATTGACGGCTTTTATTTTAAACGTTTCCGCTAAAGGCCTGGCCCAGAATGTCAGCTTTTCCGGTGAGAACGTTTCACTGGAATCAGTACTGGCTACAGTGAAAAAGCAAACAGGCTTTTTATCTTTTTATTCCGAGTCTGTGATCCGGCTGTCGAAGCCCGTTACAGTGAAGGCTTCCGATCTTTCTGTAGAACAATTCCTCGCGGAGGTCTTCAAATCCCAGCCAACGCTGAAGTATACAATTAAAGGGAAAAGCATTTTCATTTCTCCCAGGGCTGACCGGCAACCGGATAAGGATGTCATCAGTTTTGGAGAAACCATCCATCTCTTTGCTCCCCTCCGTGGTATTGTGCAGGATGTTCTGGGCCATCCGCTTTCCGGCGCCACCATCATGCACCGCGCAGGCAAAGTATCCACCACTTCAGATATCACAGGTTCATTTACCATCGATGCAAAGGAAGGAGACCGCCTTACCATTTCTTATATCGGCTTTGAAACAGTTACCGTTATTGTAACTCCTTCCATGCTCACCAGCCCCAAAAGTCTGGTCATCAGTTTAAAGCCTTCCGCCACAAAACTGGAAGACGTGAGTATTGTGGCCAATACCGGTTACCAGAAAATAGACAGAAGAAAACTCACCAGTGCAGTTACTACCATTAAAATGGAAGACATCCTTACGCCCGGTATCAATACGGTAGACAGATTGCTGGAAGGACGCGTATCCGGAATGATCTTCATGCAGAATTCCGGACAAGTGGGCGCCGCCCCCAAACTGAGGATCCGCGGCACTTCCACCATCCTCGGTAACAGGGAGCCATTGTGGGTGCTGGATGGAATTGTACTCACCGATCCGGTGAATGTGGATCCCCAGCAGATCAATGACCTTGATTTTGTAAACCTGCTGGGCAATGCCATTGCCGGCTTGAATCCTGAAGACATCGATCAGATTGATGTGTTGAAAGATGCCTCCGCCACCGCACTCTATGGCACAAAAGCTGGTAATGGTGTGATTGTGATCACCACCAAAAAAGGCAGGACGGGCAAGCCCACCATCACCTATTCCATGACTGCAGGTTACACACAGCGGCCAAGGTATTCAGACCGCAGCATGTACATGATGAATTCCAGGGAAAGAATGGATGTTTCCAAAGAAATGGTGGAACGTGGGATGCGATACAACAATATCACCCAGTGGTCAGGTTATGAAAGCGCTCTGCAGGATTATTACAAGGGCAATATCAACTATGATGAGTTCAAACGCCTGAGTGATTATTATGCAAACGTCAATACCGACTGGCTGGGCCTCATCACCCAGGATGCATTTTCGCATAACCACACTTTAAGCCTTTCCGGTGGTTCCAGTGAGATCAAATATTATGCGTCCATGGGATACCAGAATGAAGGAGGCGTGATAAAGGGAGAAAGCAACAAACGTTATTCCTCCATGCTGAACCTGACGGCGGACTATAAGAAATTCCTGGCGCAGATCTCATTTTCCGGGAATTATTCCACCCGCAATTATACCCCTTCCGACCTGGGTATCATGAACTATGCGTATAATACCAGCCGTACCATGCCTGCTTATAATCCCGATGGAAGTTTGTTTTATTACCCGCAAACCAATGGCATACTTTCTTACAATTACAATATCCTGAATGAGCGGGATAACAGTAACGATCTTACCAACCTGCTCGCTACCAATATCAGGGCGTTGTTAAGAGTAAGAATCGCCAGGGGACTGGATGTGGAAGGCACGTTTGCGTATGGCATCAGCAGCAACGACAGGGAAGTGTATTATACAAAGAACTCCTACTATATTTTCAAACTCCGTGCTGACCAGACTGCCAGATGGGACCTTGCCCCTGTAGGCGGTGAACTGCAGAAGTATGAAACACGCAACAACAATTATACGGCCCGTCTACAGACCAACTATATCACGTCACTGGGTGAAGGCGGCAGGCACTCGCTGACGGCAACCGGTGGTATAGAGATCAAATCATCCGAATACAAAGGTTTCAACATCACCAGGAGAGGATATTTCCGCGAGATGGGGGGCTATTTCGATATCGTGCCTACCACATTTACCGGGTATTATAACCAGTGGATGTCTACAAAACCTGCACTGGGATATTACGACCGCCAGCTGACGAATGAATTCGCCTGGTTTGGAACTGCCGGCTATTCCTGGGATAACAGGTATCTCCTGAACCTGCATATCAGGGGTGAACAGTCCAACCTTTTTGGAACAAGGTCCAACAACCGCTTCCTGCCTATCTGGGCAGTATCCGGCCGCTGGAACATGAAAGATGATATTGCCAAAGACCAGAACTGGATCAATGAGCTGGCTTTAAAAGCTTCCTGGGGCTGGCAGGGTAATATGCTGCCTGGCCAATCCGCCTATATGGTGATCCGCCAGAACCTCAGCACCAATGTTTATTACAATGCGCCCTTTTCCAATATCGTCAATTATCCCAATCCTGACCTCAAATGGGAGCGTACTTCATCATCCAATGTAGCTGTCGAGTTTTCATTGTTCAAAGGAAAGCTCGGCGGTTCGGTGGGCTACTTCTACAAGAAAACAAAAGATGCCTACCTGGATAAAACAGTGTCGGAGATCAATGGCGTGGAAAAATATGTGATCAATAGCGGAACGCTGGAAAATAAAGGAGTGGAAGTGGCCTTACGGATCACTGCTGTAGACAATGCGGGCTTCAACCGGGAACGCCGCGGATTTGTGTGGCGGATCGATCCGCAGCTGGGACAGGTGTTGAACAAGGTGTTGAACAGGACTATCAACAACCGGAACAATGTGCTGGTGGACAATGTGACCTACAGGAATTTCCTGGATGGTTCAGTTCAGCTTGCAGGAAAACCCCTGAATACTTTTTATTCCTATAAGTTCAAAGGCCTGAGCCCGGTTGATGGATCTCCTGTTTTTTACGGATCGGAAAGCGACAAAGCCGCGGAATACCAGAAGATGTATTCACAAATGGAGAGGGAAGATGTTTACCTGGCGGTGATGAGCGAATCCGGCCGCAGGGAACCTTTTATCCAGGGCGGGATTGCCAACTATTTCGGTTGGCGCAACTTCGGTTTGTCTTTCAACATCACCTATTCTCTGGGTAACAAAGTGCGCATGCTGAAGATCGCTTCAGGGTATGCATCAGCGATAGCCTATCCGCAGCAGAACCTGCGTAAAGAGTTTGTTCAACGCTGGCGCAGGCCCGGTGATGAAGCCTACACCAATATTCCGGGATTACTGGCTGACAATAATCTGAATACGCCCTGGTGGAATATGTTCCCTGCAACTGCCTATTCATTTGGTGGAAGCGTGTACGATATGTATGATAATTCCGATGCCAGGTTAGTGAGTGCCGATCATGTGAAGCTGCAATCCGCTTCTTTCAGGTACAACTTCACGGATAAACTGATCCGGAAGCTCGGTCTCAGTTCGGCCTACGCCAGTATCACCGGCACCAACCTGTTTATCCTGAGCAATAAAATGCTCAGAGGACAGGACCCGGCACAGTCGGGCTCCTCACCTAATATCAACCTGTCTTTACGACCTACCTTTTCCGGTAGTATCAATATTTCATTTTAAAACATAAGCACCATGAGATATATCATTGTACTGCTGATGTGCTTAACGCTGTCATCTTGCAGCAAATTCCTGGAAGAATATACGCGGGACCTGAAATACGCGGAAAATGCCGATGACCTCAATAAACTGATGATCGGGGAAGGTTTTCTCAATACCCTGTCTCTTTCTATCTATAGCCAGTCCACCATGGGCGAACTGACCTCCGAAACAGGTTTCATCGCTCCCTGGTTACATGTGATGGATGATGACTGCGAACAGTTTGTAGCAGACTTTGTGGAAACAAGTCAGGCTACTCCCTTGTATATGTTATCCGGATTTCATAACTGGGCACAGGCGCCCGCTGTGAATATCCTGAACATGACCTGGGAAGAGAGCACCTGGAGAAAACTATATAAACGTACCGGCGCGCTGAACGCCATCATTTTCCAGGCATCCAAACTAGCGGAAAACGGTGATCAGAGCGACCTGCTGAAGCACCTGCGGGGGGAAGCTTATTTTCTCAGGGCGTACTATTATTTCATGCTGCAGAATATTTATGGTTCTCCTTACCGGAAAAGCACCGCTGCCACTGACCCCGGTGTACCGCTGAAAGTGTCGGAAAAAATAGAGGACAATTTCTTTTCCCGCGATCCCAACCAGAAAGTATATGACCAGATCATCGCCGATCTGCAGATGGCAGCCGGTTTGCTGGATGGATATAATCCGAACACAAAGATCCGCATAGGCATTGCCGCTGTGAAGGCGCTGCAAAGCCGGGTTTACCTCTACACGGAGCAATATGATAAAGTGATCGATGCAGCCAAAGATTTTGAAACGATGGGATACAGCCTGGTCAACCTGAACCAGTTTGTGAGCGGCAGCAATTTCACTTCCCGCGCATCCACCGAAACTATTTTTACGATGGGCACCAATGTGATGCCGGCTGTTTTTATGAATGATTCGCTTTCCAGGTGGAATGGGGATGACAACCGCGCATCCGCATTCAAATCCTCTGTGAATCTGATGGACAGTTATGACCCTTCAGATCTCAGGTTGAACGCCTTCTTCGACAGGGCCACTAAAAGCAGGTCCTGGATACCGGCCAAATACCGTACCTGGAGAACATATAACGACCCTGATCAGGTTTCCTGTATTTTTTCTTTCCGGCTTGCAGAAGTGGTGCTGAACCGTGCAGAGGCACTTGCCATGAGTGGAGCAGATGGTGAGGCGCGCACGGAACTGCAAAAACTCCGCGTGATGCGTTTCAACAATGCAGATATCTCACAACTGCCACAGGGTAACCAGGCACTGGTTGAATTCATCCGGGAAGAGCGCCGCCGCGAATTGTGTTTCGAGGGGCATCGCTGGTTCGACCTCAGAAGATATGCTGTGAATTCAAAATATCCCCTGCCTTCTTCCTTTACCATCAAGCACCCTGCATACAGGTACGATGCACAATCCAATACCCATACACAGATCGGTAACTATGTGCTCAAATCCATTGCTGAAGATGGAGCCGCCTGGCAGGTACCCATCCCGGATTATGCCATCGAGTTCAACAGGGGATCATTGACCAATCCTGTCCGTAATGTTCGCCAGCTTCAACCTTAAATCTTCAAGCAATGAATAATAACAGATATATCATAGCATGTGTACTTATGATCATGGCTGTATCCTGCAGAAAGGAACCGGTGACTGATTTCCCGGATTACGACAGGAACTGGCTGGTGGTGGAAGACAATCCTGCTGATGCAACGATCCATGCCAATTATCTTTTTTACAAGGAAACCGGCATCCCGGTGTTTATCAATGATACCATCGGTACCCAGGAGCGGGTGGATGTGTTTGGACATGCATTCACGCATTACGAGAAACTTTCACTGAACTATTCACTGGGAGTAGACGTAACAGGCGCTCCTCCCTTAGTTCAGTCTTTCAGTTATTGTAACAAAGCGGATGTGCCGCAGGCGCTGGAATTCCTGAGGGCCGAGATCATTCCGGTGCTTCCTAAAACCGTGTATGTTCCCAGTATCTTCCTGGTAGACGACCTGAGTACTTTTGCTTTTGGCAATTATGCATACAAAGGCTTCAATACGGTGATGATCGGCCAGGTTTCCAATATTGCAGGAATGGACGCCACTACAAAGGCCAGCTATAAAGGAGCTATCCTGCGTTCGCTTCTCACCAATGCAGTGATCAGCGACAAGTATAAAGGGATACTTGAAAAGTTTTATGCCGTTTCAAGAAAATTCATAACCACCCGGGATGCGTACAGCGTGTATATATATCAGATGGCAAGCCTGGTGACTGGTCTGCCGCCGGGAACCACTGCCACGCCCCAGGCAATCGGCTTCCTCGGAACCGATCCCAGGAATATGTACTATACGCCCATGTCAACCTGGATGGACGTATGCATGTACCTGGAAGCAACACTCGGAAATTCAGAAGAGAAGTTTACCCAGTTATATGGCAGCCAGCCAAATATCATGATCAAATACGGCTATATACGGCAGATACTGGCAGATCTGGGCGTGCCCGTTCAGTAAAAAAAATTGACATGGCCTGATGGCTTTTAGTCTGACTTAACAAATACAAAAATTCCATGAAGAGAGTAGTTTTTTTCATGTTGCTGCTGGCTATGTCCGCAGCAACCCAGGCGCAACATGCCATTATCAAAGGAAAATTCATCAGGCATATTGCACCCAGGCAGTATGCAGACCGTATTTATTTCTTTAAGGCCGGGCAGGGCAATGTGGTTCTGTTGTCGGAGATCATGTTGAATAAAGATGATCACTCTTTTAAAATAGACCTGCCGAAAAATGATCTGAATGAGATCCGTTATATCGGTTTCGAGGATGAACTGTACCCGGTATACCTGCGCAAAGGCGAAGACATCACAATCGAGGCAAACAGCGGCCTGGTCAGCTACCTGGGAAATCTCAGCAAGGAGAACAAAGTATTCAGCGGCTGGTTTGATATGGTGGCTCCATTGAGAAGGATCGGCTATTCCATAGATGCCCGCAATCTGGCACCACTCCATTATGACCGTACGCTGGATTCACTGCTGGCACCCGTTGAGAAATTTACCGGCCATATCAACACCGGCAATAAAGCATTCGACCGCTACGTAAAATACATGTTACCATACAGCTTCAGAATGGATGCGCTGGCGCCGTTCATGAGGGCCTTTGAATACAGTAAGAAGGATCAGTATCCGGCCTACATAGTGAATTTGTTCAACACCGAGAAGTTTGCAGATCAGCAGCTGTGGACATTGCCATTCGGGTATAATTACATCCAGAACCTCGGCTTTGTAAATCACATCATTTATAAATCAGAAATGGGCAGTACACAGGATCTGGTCATCCCGGAGATCTCCAACGATCATTTGAGAGCCGAGTTCATACTCAAGGCACTGGACCGTGGCGAATACCAGGGGATGACCGCCTTTGTTGGCAGGAATTTGAAATACATGATCACCAAAGACCAGCAAGACAGGATGAAAGTCTTTGAAAAAAGAGCATCCCTGAAAGAGCCCGGTGGCAACTGGATCGATTTTGCCTACCCCGATGCCAACGGTAAAATGCATCGCCTCTCCGATCATTTGGGCAAAGTGGTACTGATCGATGTATGGGCAACCTGGTGCAGGCCCTGCATCCAGGAACAACCTGCACTGGAAGAACTGGAAAAAGCATTTGAAGGAAAGGATGTTGCCTTCATCAGTGTATCCATCGATACGGAAAAAGACAAATGGAAAAAGATGGTGGAAGACAAAAAATTGTCTGGCCTGCATTTATTCTCCAATAACGAAGGCGTCATCATCAAGGATTACCAGGTGATCTCGGTGCCCAGGTTCATCCTGTTCGACAAAGAAGGCAAGACCGTGATGTTCGATGCTATCAGGCCTTCTGATCCAAAATTGAAAGAATTGATCCAATCCAAACTTTAACCATATCATCAGCTCATGAAATCTTTTATATTATTTACGCTGTTAGCAGCAGGTGTTTTTGGGAATGCTCCGGTGATTGCGCAAGGTATCAAATTTGAAAACCTGACAATGAGCCAGGCCATGGCCAAAGCCTCGGATCCAGGCGCTCCCCGGCTGATCTTTATGGATTGTTATACCAGCTGGTGCATGCCTTGCCTGGAGATGGCCAAAGAGGTTTTTCCGCAGAAGGAATGTGGTGATTTTTTCAATCCCCGTTTCGTTTCGGTGAAATTCGATATGGAAAAAGGGGAGGGGGCAGCGCTCAGGAAGAAGTATGACGTTAATGTATATCCGACATTCCTGATCCTGGACAGCAAAGGGGAAGAGATCAACAGGATCGTTGGGAAAGCCGGAACTGCAGAGTTCATAGAAAAAGTGAAAGCGGCTATGGACCCCAATACTTCCATGGCAGGCATGAAGGCAACCTATGAAAAGAAAAAATCGATGATGAACGGGTATCCTTATGCGAAAGCCCTGTTCGATAATGGCAGAGACCCTTCCGCCATTCTGGAGGAGTTATATGACAGCTCGATGGACTTTGAACGGTTCAGCTTTACTTACCTGGACCTGGCGCTGCGCGCCGTGAAATTCGGCAGTCCCTTCTTCAGAAAGATGATGCTGGAAAAAGGGCGTATCGACCAGGCGGTGGGGGCAGAAATGGTCAACCAGATCATCTTCGACAAGATCCGGAAGGATATGTACATTGTTGCCTCTGGAACAGGAGCCAAATACAATATTCATTATACGCCGGAAGAAGTGGAGAATGTAGCTTATACAATGGCATTGCTGAAACAGGATCCGCAAAAACCTGAAAGCCATATGTGCAGGATCGCACTGTATGTTGCCAGGAAGGACCTCGATGGGATGATCGATTATTACAAGCGGTACATGTGGAACCTGTCGCCCACAGAAGCTTTCAAGGCCATAACAGACGGCATTCTCAGCAGTAAGGCAGCGGGCGCTACCGATGTGCAAAAGGAAGCCATCAGGGAATATTTCAGAATGGCCAGCCGGAGTTTTGAGCGGGAGGCCAAACAGTACCAGAACAAGGTGGAAACAATCAAATAAAAGCCTCAGGCTACAATCAGTAACAATGATTCATTATAAGAGCGGAAATCAAATCAGGTATGCCCTGTGGATACTGGTGCTTTTGATGATGGCAGGAAGGGTGGAAGCGCAGGTTTTTACCAACGATGCAAAGATGGCAGCTGATTACCTGGCTGCCATCGATTCCATACTGGCCAAAGGGGCAACTATCCAGGCTGCCGATGCACAGAAGGCGCTGGAAGCAGGCGTGCAGGGTGTAATGGCAGAACTGGCCAGGCCTGCTGAGAAGGTGATGGAGCCTGCTAACTTATATGAATATGCGAAAAGGGCTACCGTGATCACCGGATGCGCCTACCTGTGCCCGCGCTGCACCAACGTGCACCTGAGTGAATCTTCGGGTTATATCATCGATCCCAAAGGCATAATGGTCACCAATTATCATGTGGCTGCCACCTATGCATTCATGAAAGACGGCAACCAGCCCAAAGGTTTTTTTGCGCGGCTGGCTGATGGACGCACTTATGCAGTGAAGGCCATACTGGCGTCTTCCCGGAAAGATGATCTGGCCATCCTTCAGCTGGAAACGAATGGAGAACTTTTGCCGGCGCTTGCCCTGGGTGAACCGGCAAAAGTGGGTGATAAGATCTGTGTACTCGGCCATCCCCAGGGCATGCATTACTTCTTTTCGCAGGGTAATGTTACCAATAAATACCTGGAAGAAGCCGGAGCATCCGGACAGAAATTCTTCCGGGAAATGATGTGCATTTCAGCGGATTATGCAACGGGTTCGAGCGGTGGTCCTGTTATGGATATGTATGGAAATGTGGTGGGAACGGTTTCGAATACGAGGATGTTATTGCATAGCGACAGGGATGCCGGCGTACAAATGGTGCTGAAGAATACAGTTCCCGTGGAATCTTTATGGAAGCTGATCCGGAAATAATTGTATTTTTCCGGTAATCCCTGCAAACAATATGACCATGAGATCCATTTTCATACCCCTCTTTATTGCTTCGGTCTTTATCGGAACAGCTGCCCAGGCTCAACTTGGTAAGAATGAGAAAAAGCTCGAAAAGCTGTACATAAAATATAAAGACACCTTCCGGCTGGGTGAACTCTACCTGGAGAACGGCCTGGTGAACGAAGGCAAGGCGTTGATAGAAAAGAAGATGATCGGAGGAAATTGCAGTTATTGCCGTGAGAAACTGGATTATCTTCTTTACCGGAGCAATTTCCCGAAGGAAAAAAATATGGAGTATGACAGGGCGGTGGGGCTCATGGGACCTACGGCTGCACATTTCCCCGAAGCGATGGCAATATTCCATTCCCTGGATGCCGATGGAGCTTACCCGCTGGCCAGTTTTAATTTGTCGCAGCAGTTCGAGTCGGGCGCCTGGGCAACCCATAACTACGACTCTGCTGTACGCTATTGCCAACGGGCTGCCGATGGCGGATACCCGCCCGCCATGTACCGCCTGGCGGAATACTATTATTACGGTGATGGCCATAAATACAGGAAATGTACACCGGCGCATGAAGGGGCCCTGGATTATGCAAAGGCGATATTCTGGTACAAGGAAGCTGCCGCCAAAGGCCATGGTGAAGCCATCACGCGCCTGGACCTGCTGCAGAAGGCAACGGACACAGCCGCCTTTGACAGAGCATTGCAGGCCTATCGCCAGGATGATTACAAAACTGCCTTGTATTGGTGGACCATTGTGGCAGATGGCAGCCAGAGTGCTGCGGCCTGCTTCAACGTTGGGCTGATCTACAACACCCAGGGGATCCCCCAGTATAATATCAACAGGGCTAAAGACTGGTTCGATAATGCCGGAAGCCTGGGCTTCGCAAAAGGGTATTTCATGGCAGGTGAAATGGTGAAGAAGATGGGATACGGGAATTATGCCATGGAATATTATCAGAAGGCCGCCGATATGGGTTATCAACCTGCTGTTGCCGCCAAACAACAGATACAGGATTATGTGGATGCCGTACTCCGGCAGCGGCAAATAGATGCCCTTGCATACAACCGGTACGTGAATGAACAGTGGGACAAGAAGGCAGCCCATTCTTCCACCATCGTACAATCCAATAATGAAAAACCCCGCACCTGGTGCTCTGCCTGCGCAGGGTCCGGCAGAACGCATACCACCATTTATGGCGGCGCCAGAGGAAAAGACGGGTCTACGGTATTCGGACAGTACAGCCCTTGTTCTGCCTGCGGTGGAAAGGGATCGAAATAGTTCTGATGCTCAAAAAAGAATCATGGTTTGCGAACAATAAAGGATGATCATAGAAAATGAGGGTATCCTGGCGTTGCTGCATTCTCCTGAAGGCATTTAATATCCTTTGAGGTTAGCTTTATCGTAAAAACAGAACCTTTGCCTGGCTCTGAACTAACCTGCAGATCCCCTTCAATTCTATCCAGCATTTCCAGGATGATCACACTTCCCATCCGGCCGTTCTTTACCGCTTTATCCCTGTTCAGGAAATTTTCGATCTGAAAATCATTCAGCCCTTTTCCTGTATCTGAAATCTGTATCTGCAAACCTTCCGGAATACCGGTGGCCTGTATACTGATGATGCCGTTCTCTGTATTCTTATTGGCGTTATCCACCAGGTTCCGCAGGATCAATACCAGTATTTCCTTGTCGGTATAACATCGGATATCCGTTTCCGTTATAGAGAACCTGTTATTGTTTATCTGTAAGATCTCTTTGAACAGGGATTCAATGTCTCTGAAGATCTCCTGCAGGGAGAAGGTTGTTTTTTTTACTTTGAAATGTTCCTGCTGGCTAGCGGCCCAGGAGAAGAACTGATCGGTGAAGCGGCCTAATTCTCCGATCAACTGGTTGATGCCGGTCACCTGCGCCAGGTTTTCTTCATTGCTGTTTTTCCAGTTCCTGACCAGTGTTTTTCCTGCCATACGCAAAGAGAACAGGGGCGACCTGATATCATGCAATACAGTGGCGATGATCTGTTCTTTTACGTGATTGCTCTGTTTCAAAGCCGTTTCCGATTCCTCCAGTTGTTGAATGGCGGCATTCAGTTCTTCAGTTCTGAGCTTTACTATATTTTCGATCCTGATCTTCTCTTTTCTCAGCTTGCTCAATCGTCTTCTTGAATACAGGTATCCAAGGAAAATGATTAACAAAACTACTCCTCCGAAGAACCAGCCTGTCTGATAGAAAAAAGGGGTCACTTCTATTTTTAATGCAATGCCGGCATTGGGTGTGTTTTGGTCACTGCCTGCTTTGCGGAACATCAGTGTGTAATCGCCTGCAGGCAATGTATTGATGGAAATGTCACCGGAAGAAGGCACCGGTATCCACTGGTCTGTGTCTTTACCGATCCTGTATTCCAGCTTCAGATCTTCCTTGTTCCCGAAGAACGGACAGGCAACCTTGATATTCAAAGTCCGGAAATTGGGTTCCAGCCTGATGGCCTCACTGGTACTGGTCAACGCTGCGGGCTGTCCGTCAATAGACATTTCATCTATAAAGATCTGTTCCTGGGGGAACGCAGAAGAAAGCCGGTTTGGATAGAATTTTATCAGACCGTTAATGGATGGTAAAACCAGTGCACTGTCTTTCAGCCATTGGAAATTAGGATGTGCACCTCCATTGAATTCATTCGTTCTTAAGCCATTTGCGTTATTGAACGTAAAACAGAAAAACGATTTTGTTCTGCCTGTTACAAAATCCACCAGTGCATTGATCGCCACTTTGTACAAGCCATTATTGGTAGGTAGCCAGAAATTGCCATTGTTGTCTTCTATAAAGGAGTGAATGGAACTGAACGCTCCTCTGGGGCCAGGTGGCAGGGGATATGTTTCATTGGCTGCATATAAAAATGAGCCTTTGCCATCTGTGCCGATCCACAGCCTGTTTTGTTTGTCGAGATGAATATTTCTCACAGAAAAGGAATCAAGCACAGACCGTGAAAATGTGTGATCTTTTGCATGGTACCATTTTACCCCTTTGGTGGTTGCCAGCAGGAATTCTCCGTTTTTGAGCGGCATCAAGGCTATTGCCATGAAGTCAGCGGGAAATTTGTTCTGAGAGATAAGTTTTCCTTCCCTGGTTATTTTGTATAAAGTAGTGTGTGTGCATAACAACAAAGAACCGTCTTCCATAACAGGCACAATGGACATCAGCCGGTTATCCAGCTGTAGAATGTTTTTGTCGATCATCCCTGTTCTGGCATTGTAACGGCATAGTACAAAATCACGTTCATAATAGACTCTGTCCGCGCTATCTGTATACATAGCCCTGGTATGTATATTATCTAAAGGTGTATACCTTGAAGTATTATCACGATGCACTATTGCATTATGAACAATAATTTCATCTTCCGATGTTTTTCCGATAGCATAGTAATTTTCAGGGCCGGATTCCGCGGGGATTTCAGGATAAATAAAATCAGGTACTTTGATGGTGAACAAACCCTGGGTGCCGGTCCCGATAAAATAGGTGTTAAGGTCCGGGCGATAAGCGATACTGAGGGGCATTTCCAGGTTGAGACGGCTGGCTACGCACCTGCTGATTACTTTTCCATTTGTATACCGGAGTTCATAAAGGTTTTCCCCGGCATAAATAAAGGCGCCCTGCTCGCACCATAATGATTTAAATTGTCCTTTGAGAAAGTCTTTATCGGTGGCGATAGCCCCTTCGATCTGCCCATCTTTACCCTTACCGTTATCCCAGGTCTTTATCCGGTTGCCTGGCCAGATCTGTAAATAATAGTAATCGTTGAGCACCATGCTGCCAATGGGTTCCGTTTGATTGGGTGGCAGTTTTATGGCTTTGCGATTCCGGATATACCAGACATTGACTCCCTGGACAAGGTAGATGTCCCCGTTTTTAAGGCCTCCCGGGTTCTTTAGTTCAGGGAGAGTAATGTTTTTATAGATAGCCTTCCACAAACTGTCCAGTGTAGGGTTGATGGTAAGGTATCCTGAAGTAACGAAACTCATGCTCGTATCCGTGAGTACAGGTAAAAAGGAATAGAGAGAGGAGGAGCCGTCAATTTTAATATTCTGGTAATCGAGCCCCTGTGCTATGATGGCCCCTGCGGTATCGGTCATCATGGCCGAGATCCTGGTACTTTTAAGTCCTTTTATGATATCACTTCCATAATACCTGAAATTGGTATTGTCGAACCTGACGATGCCCGATTCGGTAGACAGCCAGCAAAACCCACTCTTATCGAATTTGATAGCCTTTACGCTGTTCTGTGGTAATCCGTTTTCCGAATTGTACTGTCTGATTACATAGTTGTTCTTTTGGGAGAATACTGCCTGCTGTAAAAAAAGGAAACAAAGGAATAGCAGACCGCTTTTCAGCAGCTTGTTTTGGTAAGAGCAGGAACTGGTCTTTTGCATAGAATCAGGTAAAAATCCATCAAATATAAAGTTTTCACCTTAATGCGTGGAATAAGTGGGGATGGCCTTAGAATCAAGTGCTGATAACCGGGAACGCAGGCCTGTGGGCAAAGCAAAAAAATGGGGCCGGTGCCGGCCCCATTTTTATACTGCATTATTTCAGTTTTGAGATTTTATACGTTGAAGAAGAGCCGCCTGCAGAGACGATCACAATATGATAGGTCCCCTGGGGCAGATCGGAAATACCGATACTGACCAACTGAGACCTGGTTTTTACCTGCTTTATCTTTCTGCCTGTTATATCGCAGATCTGAATGGTTTCGTTACCGGTCAAACCCTGAACAGTGATGTTGCTGGTTGCCGGGTTCGGGTATACGGAAATGTTAGAAGCGTTCATTTTCACCTGCCTGATGGGGCTGTATTCCCACTTGCCGTTCAAGTCCAATTGCTTCAGCCGGTAGAAGTTGGCGCCACTGACCGGATTGGTATGTGTATAGCTGTAGTTGATGGGACTGGCGCTATTTCCTTCTGTCGCTTTGGATGCCTGGAAAGCGATGGTTTTCCAATGGCTGCCATCGGTAGAATATTCAATGTCAAAGCCGCGGTTATTTGATTCGGAGCCCGTGGTCCAGTCAAGGACCACTGCTGCGCCTTGCTTTGATGCTTTGAAATCAGTCAGGTTCACCGGCAGGTTACAGGTGATATTGTAAACAACGGTATCGGAGCCGGTACATCCTCCTAAAGGAGTTGTAATATTCCATGCAAATCTATACTGGCCCAAAACATCCAGCCCATTGGCTGTAGTGGAAAGGCTGCCTGGAGATGCAATGGTTGGACTAGCCCCGGCGGGACCATCTACTACTGTCCAAATACCCGTACCGGAACCAGTTGCATTTCCCAAAAGTGGTACTGACTGTGTACAGCCTGTCAGGCCGGAACCTGCATTCGCGCTGATTTTCTCTTCCACATGTATTGTAAAGGTACCAGTCAATGAGGCGCCACTGCAACCATACTCTGCCGCCAGTATCGGACCAGCGCCCGGGCCATTCGTTGCAGTGATGCTGAATACATAATCCCCTGGCTTGTTGAGATTGGAAATAGTGGTACTGGTACTGGTAAGACTGCGCAAACTTGTGGAAGTGTAAGCAGGAGTGGCAGAGCCAGCAGGTTTGGATACTACAGCAAAATTGTAATAGCCGCCAAATTCCTGCAAATAGCTTGTATTCACAGCTCCTTTGTAAACCGCTGGAAGTGGAACAGTGGCTGATATTGCAGCTCCTGAGGCTATATAGCACGCGCTGACATCCGGCACTACGGGGCTCGTCCGTCCGTTATCGGAGATATGAATAAAATAAGACTGGCTTACCTCACAAGCTCCATTGGAGGTAGATACAGAAAATGAATAGGTTCCAACCTGCCATCCTCCTGCGGGAGGTGTTACAGTAACCATCCGGTCGCGGGTTCCGGCGCCGGACAATGCAATTGCAGGCGCTCCTCCCGGCGGAGTGATACCTCTGTTGGTTACTGTAGTAACTACAGTTGCGGGATCTGCCGGATCGATACTGAAATAAAATGTTTCCGGGGCAGTGGTTCCTGCCTTGCTGTTGCAATGGATCTCTCCTCCTGAACCAACATTGGAATAAATCGTCAATTGCTCAGGAGCGCCATGTCCGGCCGGTTGAAAATTAACGATATGTGGCTTGGTGCCGGTAAAATTATAGGTCAAAGTGGGTGTTGTATGAGTGCCGCAACTGTTGGTTACCGTTAGCTGGAACTGATAGGATCCCGGAATATTGGCGCCTGTAAGGAAGAGCCTTCCTTCATCACTGATACGGTCAAACGTAAGGTTCGCGCCAGCCGGCTGGCTGATCACATTGATCGATACTGTAGTTCCTGAACCGGCGGAGCCTGAAGTATTGGTGTAGCTTGTTGTCAGTATAGGGGAACCGGCAGATACAAAAATAACCGCCTGGTTGTCCCCTGCATCCCGGCAGACGGTTGAGGTGGCAGTATATACGAGAACAGGATTCGGAACGAACCTTACAATGGTGGTATCCTCGTAAGTACAGGTATTATCGGCCGAGGTGATCCTTAAAATAGCATAATAAGCCGGGTCAATCGTATGATTGGCTTTATTGATCAGTGAAAAAACAGGAGTGGCGGTAGTGGTATTGTTAAAGGCGGAATTGGTATTGACAAACGTACTATACCTGTTCCAGGAATAGATATTCACTGCCCTCCAGCTACCCGTATAGCCGGCAGGTATCACACCTGCCAATGGTGTTGTGCCCACCGTTGCGCATACAGTGGTGATGTCCGGGCCCGCAGTAAAGCTTGCCGGGCGGGGATGGGCTGTGACAGTGACCGTTGAAATGGCGGTGCCGGTGCCGCAGCTTCGGGAAAGCTGGAACACATAGTTGCCATCAACAGTCATGCCGGTGACATTTGTTACCAGGGTATTGGGGGAAATGATTGCAGGAACTACGGGGCCGGATATAAAGGTCCAGGTGGGCGTTCCGGGACCGATGGTGCCGCTTTCTGTTCCTGTCAGGGTGGTGGAAGATCCGCAGACGGTGGCATTTCCGCCGGCATTTATAGAGCAATTCTGGGCAAGGGAGGTTGAAGCAAATAAACTGAAGAAGATGAGTAAAAGTGCTGAAATTGTTTGTTTTAAAAATGTTGTTTTTGAATGTGCTTTCTTCGTAAGCATGTGGATAGCATTGATATGGTGACGGTAGGTATCATAATTCATCCAGTTGAATGATCCCGTTCTGCAATGCAAATTTGATAACCCCTGCAACATTCCTGGCCCCGATACGTCTGGTTATACTGCTCCGGTATTGCTCCACGGTACGTTCGGAAAGGTATAAATGACTACTTATCTCTTTGGTGGTCATTTGCCGGCATAATAATTTTATCAGCTCAAGTTCCTTTCCTGAGAATTTTGTGTTTGCTATGAGATGTCTGATGGTATGGTCTTCATCAGCGCTGGAAAAACGGTTAAGTATATGTGTACGGGCCTCACTGCAGAAATAATCCCGCCCCTCCATCAATACATGAATGGCCCGTATGAAATCATCGTCATTCTCTTTTTTTATCACATAACCATTGATGCCGGATTGAAACATCTTCACGATCTTTTCGGCGGAGTAGGTATAGGTGTAGGCCAGCAACCTGGCTGAAGGGATTTTGTATCTCAGCTCGCGCACCAGGATCTCTCCGGTAGTGTCCGGAAGGGAATAGTCCACGATGATCAGTTTAGGGAAATGTTGCAGGGCTTTACTCATGCCGCTTGCTCCGTCATGAGCCATGTAAAAATTTTCAAATAGATCTCCTATCAACAATTTTATTCCATTGGCCACCATCTTATGATCATCTATGACTAATACTGAATTGTATTTTGCCTGTTTATTTTCCATTCTTCTGGGATGATATTTGTTTAATGCCATGAGGGAGTGCCGGCCCGGGCAAATCTAATGAATTAACAATATGAATACCTGTAGTATATAATTTATTGAATAGGGGAATTGAGGAACTACTATACCCCCTTTCTCTTCTTTTTTGCAACAGGCGCCTGCCAAACCAGCTCCATCAACCGGTTCCGGAACTTTAAGAGATAGTATCTATCTGTTTATAAGGGTTTACTATTACCGGGATTGTTCAATCACCAGCTTCAGGTATTACTGTATCTGAAAGCAGGTGCTCATAATATGAGTAGTTTTAATACGAAATCAAATACGGACGGTTATCCATTTTCCTTTCTAATTCCATCATCTTATGTACACAAAATTGATCTGCTCTTTTGGGCTGGCAGGCATACTGCTGTCCACCCAGTCTCTCAAAGGACAATCACCAGGAGGCGTTCCTGCCGCAGCCTGGTACCGGGCTGATATCAGTTCCGGATTATATACAGATAATGGCGCCACCCAGGTGTCAGATAATAGCCAGGTTTACAGGTGGAACGAATACACCGGCAAAGGATTCAAATTATTGCAGGCAACAGCCGGGGCAAGGCCGGTCTTCTCCAATGCCACCACACTCGCCAACTTCAATCCAACAGTGACTTTTGACGGCAGTAATGACTGGATGCAGTTCACTGCCGGTACAGGCATCAATATCATAGACCGGGCTGAGGGTACCCTGTATGCGGCCGGCTTCATGAATGTGCAAAAACGCAATGGCCTGCTCGGGTTTCATCCATCCATGGATTATCCGGGGCTGCATACTTATGCCTCCAACTTCCACCTGTTGTTCTTCACCGGCGGGCCCGGATACCAGGGGCAAAGTAACGCGCCGATGGCAGCCAGATCATTCTTTACGGCAGGTGCAGGCTGGAGGAATGGAGCCGGCGCAACGGCCGCCTATGCAGGCGCCACCGTATCGCTGAACGGCAACAGGGTTGACTATGCAGCCAGTCAGCTGCAGAATGCCAATCTCTCAACAGGTGCACGCGACCTGCGGATCGGCGGTGACAATAACTATGGCGCATTCAGTGGACAGTTGAATGAGGTGCTTGTTTTTGAAGATAAACTGACCGTTACGCAGATGGACCAGGTGGAAACCTATCTCGCCATAAAATATGGCACTACCTATGCCAGTGGAGGACGCGATTACAAAAACTCAACTAATACCACGGTCTGGAATGCAACTGCCAATGCAGGCTGGAATTATAATATTGCCGGTATAGCCAGGGATAATAACGGCGCACTCTATCAAAAGCAATCCTGGAGCACCAATGAAGGCAGGCAGGTGTTGATCGGCGTTGGAACGCTCGCCAACACCAATGCGGCCAATGCAGGCAGCCTCACAGATGGGCAATACCTCATCTGGGGTGACAATGGCCTTGCCAGAACAGCCACCGTTGCTATTCCGGGGATCACCGGCATCAGCCACCGGTTTGCAGCTACCTGGAAAGTACAAAACCAGGGAGCTGTAGGCACGGTACGTATTGCATGGCCAAAAGGCTTGCTCAATCTCAAACTGATTCAGAGTGCAGATGCTGTTTTCGATGCAACAGACATCATTTCAGATATGGCTTCCAATGAAACAACGATCAATGGCGTTGTCTATAATTATACTGACGTAATACTATCCAATGGTCAATACTTTACTTTTGGTGCTAAAGTGCCTTCTCCCGGTGGAGTAGTGGATGGGCTTATGATGTGGCATAAAGCCGATGACGGGGTAGTAGCTCCCGGAGCAAAAAATAAATGGCAGGACGTGTCAGGCAATGGCAGGGATGTTATGCAGAATAACAATGCAACCTACCAGCCGCTGCTGGTAACCGCTAATTCATACAAGGCCGATAACAAAACCTATAGCTTCAACTTCAATCCATTCTATTATTTCGACGGTACCAATGATTTCTTCTACCGGGAAGGGGATCTGTATTTCCCTTCTGTCAACAGCCCGGGTTCAACCTACGGTGTGATGTTCAATTCCGGCAGAGGTGGCTGGAATACACCTTACGGATGGGCAGACGATGACCCTAATTTCTTCAGGTGGGATGAAAGGTATGAATTGTGGAGAGATAACGGACGTGCGCTGATGACAACCGATATGGATGCACGTACGCTGCCCGCCAATATCGGAGGCATGCTGTGGCGTGGTAATGGTATCAATGGGGTGTACATGAATATCAATGGTAAAACGTACAGTTCCACCTCCACCCATATCGGTACGTTAAACGATAACAGGAGCCCTGCCAACTTCGCCATCGGCTCTGAAGGACATAATGTGCAGGCAGGTGGCAATGAGCATCACCAGGGAGGCATATCAGAAGTTTTTGCCTATAGTGTGGACCACCAGAACTCAGGTGGCAATGAAAAACGAAGGATCAATTCTTACCTCGCCATCAAATACGGCATCACGTTGAAAACGGATGATGGAACAGCCGTTCCCGATTATATGAACAGCGCATCCGCGATTGTGTGGAATGCAACTGCCAATGCCGGTTATAATAACAATATTGCCGGTCTTGCCAGGGATGAAAGCAGCGCCCTTCATCAGAAACAATCCCAGAGCAATAATGCCGGACAGCAGGTGCTCATCGGAACTACCGGTCTCGCAAATACGAACGCTTTGAATACGGTCGGGCTGACTGAGGGACAGTGGCTGATTTGGGGAGACAATGGTCTCTCCAGATCGCCCTCCCTCGGTTTTAATTTTCCCAGCCGTCCTGCATTGAACCTGCGTTTTCCTGCTATCTGGAAATCACAGGTTACTGCAGCAGCTTCCACAGTGCGGATAGCCTGGCCGCAGGGTATTCCTAATCTCCATCTTGTTCAGAGTGCCGATGCGGTGTTTGATGATACTGATGTATTCACGGATATGTCTGTCAACACCATTACCATTAACGGTGTTGGGTACAATTACGCCGATGTGACACTCAGTAATGGCAGCTATTTCACTTTTGCCGGTTACCTGGTGGGGCCCGGTGGTGTGGGCGGAGCAGCAGTATGGTTACAGGCAAATGCCGGTACCAATACTTCCGTAGACAGTACCGATGTAAGCTCCTGGGATAACCTGGGATCTTCAGGCGGAGCGGCTGGCCAGTTGCTGACATTCAACCTGCCGATATTTAAAAATGCAGTGCATAATTTCAATCCGGCTATAATAGATAAGACCATCGATGCACATGGCTCCCTGGTGCTGACGGATGTATTCCCGGCCAATGCGCACCGGCCTTTGTCGACATTTGTATTGCAAAGTCATCCGGATGTAGCATCCGAGCGTACCATCGTTACCTACGGCACTACTGCCAACTCCTCAGGAGCTTTTGAAGCGCCCTGGTTTCTGACCAGTACCACCAAACTGCCACGTTTGTTCTGGCAGGATAATTTTGTTCAGACAGCACCCATCAATGGAATTACCAGGATCAACAAGATTCCTGCCATCAATTCCTATTATATGCCGCAGTGGGTGAGCAATCCTTATTCCGCCACGCTGAGCCTCAACGGGTCCACCGGCCTGGTAACAGGAAATGTGAACGCATCCCGCCCGATCGGAAGTCATCTTTACATCAACAGCGATGGTGGCAGCAATAACCTGTCAGGCGCCATTACCTCCGAGATCATCAGTTACGGAAGGGACCTGACCAGTGTGGAAAAACAACAGATCAATTCTTACCTGGCCATTAAATATGGAATAACACTGCTTGCGGATAATGGACTTTCGGTGAGCAATTACCTGAACAGTACTGCAGGCATTGTGTGGGATGTTATTGCCAATAACGGGTACAATAACAATATTGCCGGCATTGGCAGGGACGACCTGGGTTCTTTATACCAGAAGCAATCCATGAGCGTGAATGCGGGCAGACAGGTACTGATCAGTACTACAGGCCTTGCCAATACCAATGCGGCCAACACCGGAGTGATAGCCAATAATCAATACCTGGTATGGGGCGATAATAAACTGGCCAAAGGGCCAACCGTGAACATCACCGGTATACCGGATATCAATAAGCGCTTTGCAGCAATCTGGAAAGTGCAGAATACGGGTGGTACCGGCACGGTGCGTGTGGCATGGCCGCGTGGCCTTACCAATCTGAAACTGGTACAAAGTCCGGACGATGTGATAGATGCTACTGATGTATTTACAGACATGACCGGTCTGCAGGTGGTGAATGGATTGGAATATGCCTATGCAGATGTAACGCTCAGCAATGGTCAGTACTTTACATTCGCTGCTTATTTACAAGCACCTGGTGGCGTGACCAACGGCTTGAGCCACTGGTACAGGGCAGATAAGCAGACGGAGTCGGCGGGAACAGGCACAGACCTCACAAGGTGGACTGATTTTGCTTCCGGTGTTGTGGTATCCCAACTTGGAACGGGCGCATTACCTGTATTTAAAACCGGCGATTCTGCTTATTTCAATTTCAATCCCGGCATCAACTTCACCAACACCAACCAGGCGATCGGTAATATCACGGAGCCTACCGTATCTGTGACCGATTTCGAAATATTCTCATTGACCAAAGAAAGCATGGCTGGTTCCAGGTTCTTCAATATCGGGATCAACAATACATTGTTCAATGGAGATAATTGGGATTTCCCGGGACTCTATGCCAATGGCAATATCGGAAGGAGCAACAACACAGGCGGGGGCGATTTTATTGTCAATCCCGGTAGTATCAACTTTGCTTCCAATGGACCAAGTATCATGTACCATCGTATCTATGATCTCAGCACCAGCAAGGGGCTCAATGGAGCACCGGTAGGCACTGCGTATAGTCATACTGCCCGGGGGCTGGGCACTGGCGGTCATATTTTCGGCGCTAATAATATCAATAACGGAACAGATGGTCCGAATGGTGATGATGCAGGTTTCACCGGGAACATCGGCGAACTGATCATATATGGTAATGGTACCATTACTGCTGCAGAACGGAATAAAGTAGATGCATACCTGGCCATCAAATATGGTATTACCCTGCAGAACAGCAACAACTACACTACTTCGCAGAATGCGGTAGTTTGGGATGCTGCGGCCAACTCCGGGTTTTATAACAATGTTGCAGGCATCGGCCACGACTTCAACTCTGCACTGCTTCAAAAGCAAAGCAGGAGCCAGCAGGCAAATACCAACGGACAGGTGATCATGGGCCTGGGAGAAATTGCTCAAACCAATGAGGCCAATGCCGGCATCATTGCAGATGGTAAGTTCCTTCTATGGGGTGATAACGGTAATGTACAAGCGATGACCAATACAGCCGGTACCTATACCGCATTCATCTATGCAGGCAGCATCAATAACGGACGCCGTATGAACCGTGTCTGGAAGGTTCAGAATACAGGACTTGCTGATCAGCTGGCTATCCGTATACCGCAGGCTTCTGTAGGTACAACCACCCTGGCAAATGATGCCTGCGCGGACTACGCCATGATCTTTGCTGATGATGCAGCGTTCACCACCAATGTTACGGCTATTGCACTGACATTGAACGGCACCAACTACGAGGCGATGCATGCTTTCCCCAATGGCGCCAGCTTCTTCACTTTCGGAAGGGTAACGCCATTAAGCACAGGCAATATATACCTGCCGGAAAATGTTGAAACAACCGGTGAATACAATAATAACTGCGGAACAGGGGAATGGGTTTATTTCAACAAGACTGGAAATGCAACGCAAAAGCTGCTGGGTCTGTCCGGCGTTTCCACTCCTGAGCTGAATAACCTGGATGTAACCATCACTCCTGAAGGAGTTGAATACAATAACGGACCAGCTCTGCTCACCAACCTGATGCCACGTATTGCATCCATCGCTGATAACAATGCATCACCGGTTACCACCGGTAAGCTAAGGGTTTATTACAGTGCGGACGAGCTGAATGCAACAAATGTTCCGGGTGCATTGACCAGTGGCTGGTTCAGGTATAGTGGCAGTGCAGATGATGTGATAACCGATGTTTACGACAACGGCAGTTTCTCCGCAGGAAAGGCGGTGCCCATTGCTCCCGTTTCATCCGGAGTAGAGGACGGCGTTTATTACGTGGAGTTCCAGAATGTTCCACTGGGTTCCAGTTTTGTTTACCTGTCATCCACGCAAAGTCTGAGCACTATACTGCCGGTTAATCTGCTGTCATTTACGGCACAGGCAGTGAATGAGGGCATAACGCTCAGTTGGGCCACTGCCAGTGAACAGAACAACAAAGGGTTTGGTATTGAACGGAGTGCCGATGGTAAGACCTGGAGCAGTATAGGGTTTGTTGGTTCCGCCACTGCAAATGGCAATAGCAGTACCAGGCAGGAGTATACGTATAAAGACAATATGCCGCTTGCAGATAAGAATTACTATCGCTTGAAACAGGTGGATTTCGATGGAGGGCATGCATATAGCCCGGTAACGCTGGTAAGATTCTCTTCTTCCCTCACTGTAACGGTTGCTCCCAATCCGGTGCAGCATGAACTGAGGATCGAAGGAATGAAGGGCAGGAATAAGATCACTGTTACCAATACCTCGGGCCAGGTAGTGAAATCTATATTGGTGGAAAGAGACCAGATCATAGTTATAAATATGTCGCGTTATGTGCCGGGCGTTTATTTTCTGAGCATTCAAAATGAAAATGGTTCATTCAGCAGGCACAAGGTTCTGAAACAATAATTTTTCAGGGCAATATCAAGTGGTGTTTCAGGGGCCAGTGGCGTGAACGCTGTAAGCTTTCATGAAGGAAGTTGACAATCTCTGTTCTGTCGGTAAATTTTTGGTAGGTATTATGATCGACGGGAGTTTGTCAGTGCAGTCAGTACCGCTGCTGGCCCATTTTTTAACTGTTCCCCTTCTGACTTTTCAAACGATGAATGCAGGCCTGAATGAAGGGAATTCTTGCGCACTTAATTGTACAATATGAATATAACTTTATCTACACTCACACTGAAAGTTGCAGTTCTTACCATTGTGGCGGGCATCAAAACCAATGCCCAGATAGCCAATCCTGATTTTGAATCGTATGCCACCTGCCCGGCGCAGCATTCAAGGTTTGCCAGTAATGTTTCCAATTGGGTAGCATCGCTGGGAAGCCTTGCCGGAACTCCTGATTATTTCAATACCTGCGGATATAAAATGCCCGACAAAATAGTGGCTCAGAGTGGAGATGGTTTTGCGGGAGGGTACGCGGAACTGAACAACACTTTCACTGATTACAAGGAATATTTTACAAGCCAGTTGACCAGCCCTTTGCAGGCAGGTGTGACCTATACCTTTTCATTCTATACCGCTCATATCCATGGCGCATCGCCGGCAAGTTTTCCTCCTCCCGGAAACTTTATTTATGATGACTTACCTGATCCTGATCAGGGTTTTCTTGGTTTGGTATTTTCTACTGCCGCCCCGGCAGCTGCAAATACGGTAGGCAATTTATCTCCGAGGTACAACTCTATCAGGAATGATTTTGGCAGTGGTAGGGTGTTGATCCCCAAAACCAATACCAGTGTTTATGGGGCGGCCTCGCGTAATACATGGGTTATGGTGACACTGCAATATACTGCTGTGGGCGGCGAACAATTCATGACCGTGGGGCAGTTCAGACCTGGCGCAACAAGCTTACCTGCTGGTCATGGGGCTTACTATGTTTTCGATAATTTTTCTGTTACTTCCACACTTCCGGTAACGTTGCAGCATTTTACTGCTGAAAGAAAGGGGAATGCTGTTCTGTTGAACTGGACAACAGCATCGGAGCAAAACAACCAGGGCTTTGATGTGGAGCGCAGCGTTAATGGTAAAGACTGGAGTTTGATAGGTTCAATAAAAAGTAAAGCGGTATATGGAAACAGCCAGCAAAAACTGGAGTACCTGTATGTTGATAATGTACCGGCCAGTGGGATAAATTTTTACCGGCTGAAACAAACTGATCTGGATGGCAGGTTTGAATACAGTAATATGAGGCAACTGACTATCGATGCGGTAAAACTGGTATTCTATCCAAACCCTGCAGATGCAACGTTGTTTGTTTCCGGTCTCAGGCAGGTATCCAGCCTTCAGTTGTTCAATGCAAACGGACAACTTATCAAAACTGTTTCAGTGCAGGCGGCAGGTTCTAAGCTGGTGGACATGTCCGGATTACCTTCCGGTTCCTATATTCTGAAAGTGGTTGGCAACAGCGGGCAGAGCACCAGTTATAAGCTTTTCAGGAAGTAGGTTGATCATTCAATGGTAAAATGTACAACAGCAGGAACAGTAATGACCATCATCGAAATAATAATATTGAATATCGCAGTGATAATAGTAACCATAATAATAAATGGAATAAATATACAAGTAGTAAGCGCCGGCCAGTAATGCCGTCAGCAATAAGATCTTTATCAACAAAAGCCCACCCTTATGATGCTGTTTCATGGGTGGGCTTATTTTATAGTGGTTGTGACTGGTTTGAATGCGAATAGCATTCCGTTGAAAGAAGGAACATATACATTGCCTTCGGGGCCTACTGTTGTGCCCACTGTAAAAATAGTGATACCGGGGAGCGCATGCCTGTCCAGCTCTCTGCCCGTAAGCACATCCAATACCAGCAGGGTGTTACGGAAACTGCCTGCTTCGGAAGCTATGGTGGCATAGGCCATCGGCCCCTTTGCCTGTGTGGGCAGTCCCCTGTTATGCCAGGTATCGTTCTTCCAGATGAGCAGGGCACTGTCGCCTTTGTCCTTCAAGCACATCATGGAGGCTCCCCTGGCGCCTGCAGGCATTATATAACCTTCGGGTGATGTGGACTGGCTGCCCCCGGGGTCATAACCGAGTGGATATTTCCAGATAATGGCGCCATCGGTGGCATTGATGGAATACAAAGATCCGGCATTATCGTTTACATATACCCGTTTCCCATCTGCGGATATATCCGGGCTGGAGGCACTTCCGCCGGGAAGGGAATTGTTCTCCCAGATCTTTACAACGGCTGGCCTGGGATTTTCAGTGTATTGCATGGCCCACAGTGCGGCGCTTTCCGTGCCAGGCTGCCAGTAGGTGAAAAAGAACCGGCCATTCCGTTCGTCGAATGCCAGTGTATTGGCGCAGGGGCAGTCTTCAGTACCTCTCATGCAGGCTGCGGGGTCAAATTCACTGACTGCCACAAACCCGGGCAACAGATTTTCTCCATTGATGAGGGGCTTTCCATTTTTCCTGTTTAGCGAGTATACATAACCGTTATAAGTTATGAACAGGAGCCGCCCTGTTTGGGTGAATTGAGCAGAGAGCGGGAAGCCTTTGATGGGTGTTTCCCAAAGCAATCTTCCCTGTGGATCGAAGGCATGCATGGCTTCATCATCGGCCAGGAAAAGATTGCCTTCCCGGTCCAGCAGCGCCGAGGAAGCTACCGCATAGCTGTTCACTTCATCCGTGCACCAGACAGTTTCACCGGTATTGGCATCCAGTGCGTACAGGTGACAACCTGCTGCACTGGTGGTGATATACACCCTGCCATTTCCGGTGGTGGCCCCCAGGTTGATGGTGCCATCGAACTTCCTTTGCCATGCGGCTTTCAACTGCCTGGCACCCGTGATAGCCGAATAATCCGAATTATGTCCATCGGCATGCACGGCAGACCAGCCGGGGCCGTACGCGTGCTGGTTGGTCTTACATCCCTGCAGCAAAGTAACCAGCACTGCCATGACAAATATATTTTTTGTATTCATCCTTTATGTTTCATCCTTCCTTTAAAAAGATCGATAAACCCATGAAATACCAGTACAAACGGATTATTGCTGACAAACCCTGTTGTTATCCCGTATTGCACTTTTTCGGTTTCAGGTTGATAGGTTCCAAATAACCTGTCCCAGATCATGAGCACACCGCCGAAATTTTTATCGATATACAATGCATTGGAGCCATGATGCACACGATGGGCGGATGGCGTATCCAGAATACCTTCGAGCGGCTGTATTTTACCTACGGCCTCGGTGTGCATGAAAAACTGGTACAACAGGTTCAGCCCTACCGATAAAGCGATCATCACCGGCGGGAATCCGAGCAGTGCCATAGGCGCATAAAAGAATGGAGTGACGATGGCGGAAAACCAGTTGAGCCGGTAAGACGTAGTGAGGTTCATATACAAGCTTGAATGATGCACTATGTGAAAGGCCCAAAGCGGTTTCCACACATGCGATGCCCGGTGGAACCAGTAGTATACGAAATCTGTAATAACGAAAGTGACCAGGAACAGCAAAAGGCCGGGCTCAAATTCAAAAATGCGGTGCCGGTAGAACCACAACAGGATACCTGTCTGCAAACCTGCAAACAGCAGTTTCGACAATTGAAATCCCACCATGATGCCCAGGTTGCTGAAAGTGTCTTTCACCTGGTACATTTTCCTGTTGTTCCGCCAACTCCAGATCATTTCTGCTATGATCAGGATGAGCAGCAGTGTTGCTATCCACCATCTGTAGTTTGATGTTTGCATACTATAGTCTTGTTAGTGGCAGATCACAGTGTTCTTCAGGATTACTGTCCGTTGAGGTGGTTTTACATACACTACAACAGGTGCAGGTCTTACCAATACTGGCCTGGTGGTTACAACAACATGCGCGGGTGTTACCACCACTTTTACAGGAGGAGGCACTACCACCACACGACGTACAGGCCGCCTTACGATCACTGCCTGTGCTTTTACTTCCATGGCCAGCACACTTAATGCTATCATCAATGGAATACCTATCTTTTTCATACAGTAAAATTTGTTCAAAAATAGGAGGGGTATCAGGGCCTGAAAACAGGAATCCATATGAGAAGGCCATATTGGCCGATGAAAAAAATCCACCCCTGAACATTCATATTTCATTTTGTCCTTTTCATGGCCGGCCTCATCCTTTCCGCCCGTCAATTTGGTATGTTTGTGGTATGAAGAAATTATACCCGGTCACAGGACTGGTGATATCATTTTTTATGGCATCGATGGGATATGTGATGCGGTTGAACCGGGAAGATATCGGTGCTTCCGTGCTGACATTTTCTTCTTCATTCATAAACTCCTTTGTAAGCTGGTTATTCATACAATATGTGTTGACATGGAGGAAGCCGGCAGGTTATGGTTGGAAGGCCGTGCTGGCCATTGCGGGGTGTATGATCATTTCGCTGTTCCCTTTTACTATTACACGCCATTTCGCGGAGGTACAGAACCGGGTGGATGCCTTACCGCGGGGCATGCGGGCAGTGAGTTTCCTGTTGCTGATGCGGGGAATGGTTATTGGTGGATTTTTATACTTTATAGCGTACCTGCTGCGGATGTCTGCCAGGAGGCGGCAATCTGAACTGGAGAACGAACAATTGAAAAAGGAGAACCTGCAGGCCCGGCTGAGCCTTTTACAGGAACAGGTGAGCCCGCATTTCCTGTTCAATTCCCTCGGTACATTGCGAAGCATGCTGCATGAAAAAGCACCCAGGGTATTCATACAGCGGCTTTCTGAAGTATACAGGTACCTGTTGAACAACCGCATGGCCGACCTTGTTCCGTTACAGGAGGAGCTGGATTTTACGCTGGCCTACCTGCATATATTGAACGAACGGTTTGAAGATGCACTGGAGACCGATATAGCAATTGCAGAGGACGATCTGCGAAAGCGGCTCCCGCCCGCGAGCCTGCAATTACTGGTAGAGAATGCAGTAAAACACAATGTAGCTACGGCTGGCTCTCCGCTCAGGCTCAGCATCCAATCGAAGGAGGGAGAATGGCTGATTGTGACCAATTCCATTCAGAAGAAGAACAGTACCAGGGAAAGCCTGGGCAGCGGGTTGAACAATATCAGGGAACGTTACCGGCTACTGACCGGCCTGGAAATTGTTGTGGAGGAAACAGCTACATCTTTTAGCGTACGGATTCCTTTGTTAAGCTGATAAATATGAATATACTGATCATAGAAGACGAGGCTAAGACAGCCAGGGAGCTGAAGGGGATGGTGCAGCGGCTTGACGACAATCTCGTGGTGACGGGAATGGTCCCTTCTGTAAAAGCAGGTATTGACTGGTTAAGGAACAACCCTTCTCCCCAGTTGATACTATCGGATATCCAGCTGGCCGATGGCCTGAGTTTTGAGATCTTTCAGGCTGTACAGATAGCATGTCCTGTTATCTTTTGTACAGCTTTCGATAGCTATGCCATAGAAGCGTTCAATTCCTATGGTATTGACTATCTCTTAAAGCCCGTTGACGAGGATAAGCTGGCTGCCAGCCTGCAGAAATACGAGCGGATGAAGGAGTGGATGGCGCCAAAGCGCCACGTCGATTACGGGCAGCTGGAAACCGTTCTGTCGAAGTTGCATACGGGTTATAAAAGCGGTCTGCTGGTGTTCAGTAACGAGAAGATCATACCTGTCAGGACCACCGACATCCTCTTCATTCATTCCGCTGGAGGTAATGTAAGAGTATACACCAGGAACAAACAGAGCTTTCCGATCAGTGAAGTGCTGGATGAGCTGGAGCCGCAACTGGACCCCAATCAGTTCTTCCGTGCAAACCGTCAATACCTGGTAAACCGGGAAGCGGTGGTGATGGCCGAACATTTTTTCAACCGCCGGCTGGTACTGAAATTAAATGTGGAAACTCCGGAGCAGATCATCATCAGTAAGATGAAGGCCCCGGAGTTGATGGCATGGATGCAGCGCTGAAGGGATCTCACTCCAGTTTGAATTGCTGGAAGAAAGTCCAGATCAGATCGTTTGCATTGATCACCTGCGAAGGTACATCCGCTTTGGCCCTTACCTGTTTGCCACCAGGCCAGGCATGTCCACCGTCCTGTGTAACATAATGTTCAATTAGCACCTGTCCGTTACCGTTAGTCCATTTCAATTGTTTATACCTGCCTTCGTCCACTACAACCGTTGCGTTGGGCAGGCAGTTGTTGCGCAGTGCCCAAACATTCAATACGGAGTCTGTTGGTGGGAAATAATAGCCCAGTTCATTGGTGCCGCCATTATAGGGAACGATCCTGTCGTGCACGCTGTGCAGTTCAAGGATGGGCACGGGGCGCGGTTGTTGTGCAGGCGGAGTATACACCATGGAGGCGCTTACAGGAGCAATGGCGGCTATTTTGTGGGCGAGGTCCGCGGCGAGCCTGTAGGTCATCATTCCGCCGTTCGACATACCGGTTACATAAACCCTTTTGGGATCGATATGAAAATTACCGGTCATTTTATCGATCAGCTGACTGATGAATGATACGTCATCGATGCCATTCTTCATGGCGAAATCGCAGCAGGTGCCGGCATTCCAGGTGCGCAGTCGCAATACGCCATTGCTGGCCACGCCATTGGGATAAACGGCTACAAAGCCAGCCTGGTCGGCTTTTTTAGAAAAGCCATAGTCTTTTTCGAACTGGGCTGCATTGCCTCCTGTACCATGCAGTGCGATCACCATCGGGTAGATGGAGTTTGTGTCGGAATAATAAGAGGGAGGCAGGTTTACCAGGTAGCTGCGGTTCATTCCGTTCACCGATATGGTTGCTTCAAAATTTCGCGGAGGAGGTGCGGTATCTTTGTTGCAACCAGTGGTCATGGAAGACATACAGACCAGGGAAGCGGCAGTTATAAGATCAGATAAAAACTTCATTGATCAACAGTTTTATTGTTTTCTTTTCTTTTTGAATTCTTCACGCATTTCTTTCTGCATTTTCCTGTAGGTTTCATATTGGCCAGCATCCAATACTGTTTTCATTTGCTTGTCCTTTTCATCCGTGATCTTCCGGTAAGCTTTGAGTTTGGAGAGTTTGGACCCGCCTGATTCTTTCAGCGATGCAAGTCCTTCGAAGTAGGTAGTGTTAATGGTTTTTACTTTTTCCTGCTGGGTTTCGGAGAGATTGAGCTTTGCTTTATACTCTTCGAACTTCGTCATCAATTCTTTTTTCTGTTCTTCCGTGAGTTTGGATTGTGCATTAACCTGCGTTGAAAAAATAACAGCCATGAGTAAAAAAGCGAAACTGAATAATGTTTTCATAACAAAATTTTTGTGTAAATATGATGCGGAATGGAGGGAGTTGTTTAAAGAAATACGATGAAAAGGACAAAACGGGGGATGTAAAAACTATCGGCTGAAGGATCGTTTCCGGTCAGTATCCGGAAATTGAACCTGAACCTGAAACTGCTGGCAGATATATCCAAATCGCCTGTTAAATCCGTAAAGTTCACCGTGTTTTTACAATTGGTTTACCGAACTTTAAAAGGAAATCAACCGAGATAGTGTAATGGCGACAACTGGAAATAAAGAAGTAAAGCGTAGTATAGAAATCACAAAGCGATATTTTGATTTTTTAAACAGGCATGTTGATGATGTGGTGAATGGCCGTGTATCAGATTTTATGGAGCTTAATGAAATAGCCAGAGAGCTTGCTGTATCTCACACTCATCTTACTGATACCATTCAAAAGGAAATGGGCAACCATCCCTGCCATTTCTATGATGAAAAAATAATCGGCATAGCAAAGGAGATGTTGGCGAATACCGGCATCTCCATTGCCACGATTGCACTTACTCTCACTTACGATCCTTCTAATTTTTCCAAGTTTTTCAAAAAATGGACAGGAGAAACACCGGGAAGTTTCAGAACGAAAAGCAAAATGAGACGGCACTGATAAGAATTCCGTGAAGTTCACCATAATACATCTGTTCGTAATACAGAGCTTTGTTTTACACAATAAATCAAAAGCGTATGGCACGTAACGATGTAAATGGAAAAGTAGTTCTGATTGCCGGAGGGGCAAAAAACCTTGGAGGCTTATTGAGCCGTGATTTTGCAAAAAAAAGGGGCGAAACTGGTTATTCATTACAACAGTAACAGTACAAAAGCTGATGCTGAAAAAACTCTGGCAGATGTGAAGGCTGCGGGTGCAGAAGCCATATTGGTACAGGGAGATCTGACAAATGTTAAAAATGTTACCAAACTTTTTGAGGAAGCTATTGCAAAGTTCGGAGGTATAGATATTGCCATCAATACTGTAGGGAAGGTTTTGAAAAAGCCAATTGCAGATACTACAGAAGCAGAATACGACAGTATGAGCGATATCAATTCCAAGGTGGCTTATTTCTTTATACAGGAGGCAGGAAAAAAACTGAACGACAACGGAAAGTTATGTACGATAGTTACCTCTTTACTGGCAGCATATACAGGTTATTATTCTACTTATGAAGGAATGAAAGCTCCTGTGGAACACTTTACCAGAGCCGCTTCCAAAGAGTTCGGTAGCCGTGGTATCTCTGTAACAGCTGTTGCTCCTGGCCCCATGGATACTCCATTCTTTTATGGGCAGGAAAGTGAAGATGCGGTAGCGTATCATAAATCTGCTTCTGCATTGGGTGGTTTAACTGATATCAAAGACATAGCACCATTGGTGGAGTTTCTGGTAACAGATGGCTGGTGGATAACCGGACAAACCATTTTTGCAAATGGCGGGTACACTACGCGATAGAGTATCCCTGGTATCCTGAATTTGCAGTACTCCACCGGAAATATCATTGAAAGCATTAGTTCCTCTGGAGGTATAATAAAGAGGTTGTCTCAAAAGTAATTTATAGGCCCCCCAAAAAAGTTAGACACTTTGGGGGGCCTATAAATTACTTTGAGACAACTTGTTTTTGGCAAAAAGTAAGGGGATTGGGTATGAGGGGGTAAACCTCTGGAGGAGGGGTTTGGATGTAACTAATTATGTCTCAGCAATATCTTTAAAATCAGTTTATAAGATTTAAATTATACATAATATTATTTATAGTAATTTTTTAATAATCAATATAATAAACTTAAATTTGAATAATAAACTTAACAGGTTTATTATTTATGAAGGATATTGTTACATACCTGGAAAATACGTTTGGTTTTACGGTTCGAATGGATCCTTATCAGGTCTCTTTACCAGTATATATCAAAGAAACGTTCGATTTATATATGTGCTGGTTAAATGGAAGGAGATTATTGTTGGCAATTCTTAAACCTGAACAAGAATTTACTGTAGGCAGAGTAGCCAAACAAATATCATTTATAGAACAGAAACTGGAGGTAAAAACTGCAGTTGTAAGTTTTACCATAACTGCACTTGATCGAAAAAGGCTAATTGAAAAAGGTGTCAATTTTATCGTGCCAGGCAAACAATTGTTTTTGCCTGCGTTGCTGATGGATTTGCAGGAGAATTTTAATCAAATGCCACCTACCAGCACCCAGTTGCTACCATCCAGCCAATTAATACTATTGTATCATATACTTTATGGGAGGCAGGATCCAATAGCAGGGATCAGTTTAAAATCCGTTGCGGAAAAATTAGGTTATACTCCTATGGCAGTTACAAAGGCTGCAGAAAATTTGCAGGCTTTAGGGCTTTGTACAATTGATGATAGTCGCAAGGAAAAGAAATTTGTTTTTCCTTTCACCAACGCTGACTTGTGGAAGCGGTCAGCGCCGTTTCTGGTAACGCCAGTATTGAAAACTGTATATGTAGATGTAAGCCCTTCTCCGACTCTGCCCAATTGTAACCTGAGTGCATTGCCAGAGTATTCAGATATGAACTTTCCACGGCAAGCATATATTGCGATTGGGCGAAACAGTTACTTTAACCTGCAGAGGCAGGAGGGGTTGGTAAACGAAAATGAAAAGGAGGGAGAATATTGTCTTGAAGTTTGGAAATACGATCCAAAGCAGCTGGCTGGAGGGAAAGCATATGTTGACCCGCTGTCTCTTTACCTCAGTCTGAAGCACAGTAAAGACGAACGAACACAACTGGCTTTAGAAAACATTTTAAACAATTTTATATGGTTAGAGGAATAGAAGTTTTTCGGGAGCATTTTGCAGCATTTGCTGGTCACTATGTAATTATAGGCGGCACAGCCTGTGATCTGGTGATTGAGGAAGCGGATTTGGAACCACGTGCAACACGCGATTATGATATTATTTTGGTGATCGAGGCATTGACTCCCGATTTTGTAAGAATGTTCTGGGAGTTTATTAAAATGGGCGGCTATCAACGAACTGAAAAAAATGAAGAAGACCGCAAGTACTACCGTTTTCAAAAACCAACTGATGAGAGATTTCCCTTTCAGCTCGAGTTGTTTTCAAGAGTACCAGATATTCTGACATTACCTGAAGAGGCGCATCTCACGCCCATTCCAGTAGATGATGATGATCTTTCCAGTCTGTCGGCTATTTTGATGGACGATCATTATTACGGGTATACGTTGGCATTTTCGCAAACTGTGAATGGAATTCATCGTGCAAATCCCGAGGCTCTTATTTGTTTGAAAGCAAAGGCATTTCTTGACATGACAGAGCGCAGGGAAAGAGGAGAACAGGCAGAAAAGAAGCACATCAGCAAACATAAGGCAGACGTATTCCGTTTAGTCACTCTTCTTTCTGACGATAGTAAATTCGATTTGCCAGAAGCATTAAAGAAAGATCTATTCACCTTTGTTATGCAAGTAAAAGATCAATTACCGAATCCGGTTATCTTTAAAGAGATGGGACTTGGAAACATGCTTCCGGAAAAGTTATGGAAACAGCTGACTGTTAGTTTTGGGTTGGAAGTTGAATGATGACTACTATTTTTCATTTCCTCAAAAGCCGCCGCGGAATTCGTTCTACGGCGGCTTTTTGTTTCCCTATTCACATTGTAGTGCCATCGGTGGTCCAGCAGATATGGTCCCGGAGGGCCACCAGGAAGTCTTGTGGTGATTGCGTATATCTATAAAGCTGGCTGAGATCTTCCGGCAATGCAAGTGCAAAGAGGAAGCTTTTAAAAGGCTGGCGCTTTGGCATAACTAAGTAGAAACGGTGGGTATGGAATCCTTCAGAACTGTATCAAGATCTATCGAAATCCATTACCTGGCAATACTGAACTTCTTCAACAACAGGAGCACCAACGCCTCGGCAGAATCCTTCAATGCTAAAATAAAGGCCTTCCGGGCATCGGCACGAGGAGTTAGAGACATTAAATTCTTCCTGTTCAGGCTATCGAAACTTTATGCGTAGCAAAATCAGGCCCCAGATATTTTACTTGATCCGAGTGAAGAGGTGATGCAAATATAAACTGAAGTCCTCTGAAAGTTTGGCCCAAAAATAAAGAGAAACCGATTTTTCGATTTCTCTTTTCTGTTGCCCGACCTGGATTCGAACCAAGACAAACTGAACCAAAATCAGTTGTACTACCATTATACTATCGGGCAATCATCAGTCAGAACTTATGGTTCATCGCTGAAAGGAGTGCAAAAGTAATGCTTCATTTCATTCCTCCCAAAACTTCCGCAAACTTTTTTAAAAAATTGATGCTTAACCAACTACCACCAGATAGTAGTTCTTCTTTCCTTTCTGAGCCAGGATATATTTTCCATGGAGCAGGAAGCTGGCGTCAACTTTCATCGCAATGTCTTCCACCTTCTTGCGGTTCAGGCTCACACCGCCAATGGTCTTGCGTGCCTCGCCCTTGCTCGGGAAGATACCGGTCTCTGCCAGGAAGCTGATCACATCGATCCCTTCATTGATTTTAGCGACCGGATAGTCAAAACGCGTAACGCCATCCATGCTCTCGATATCTTCCACGCTCAGGCTTTCAGCAGGAGCATGCTGATTGGAAAATAATTTCCCGGAAGTCTCTATGGCTTTATTGTATTCTTCTTCTCCATGAACAAAGGTTGTCACCTCTTTGGCCAGCACTTTCTGCAGTTCGCGGGCGCCGGGATTTTCTTTATGACGGGTCAGCAATGCTTCAATCACAGAACGTTCCAGGAAGGTGAAGATCTTGATCCAGCCTTCTGCATCCGTATCGGTAGCATTCAGCCAGAACTGGTAAAACTGGTAAGGTGTTGTTCTCACCGGATCCAGCCATACATTTCCGCTTTCAGTCTTTCCGAACTTGCCGCCATCTGCTTTTTTGATCAGCGGGCAGGTGAATGCAAACGCCTCTCCGCCTGCTTTCCGGCGGATCAGCTCTGTTCCGGTAGTGATATTTCCCCACTGGTCCGAGCCCCCCATCTGCAACTTGACCCCTTTGTTCACATACAGATGATAGTAATCATATCCCTGCATCAGCTGGTAAGCGAACTCTGTGTAGCTGATACCGGTTTCTCCTTCGATGCGTTTCTTCACGCTATCCTTGGCCATCATATAATTGACGGTGATATGTTTGCCGGTATCACGCAGGAAATCGATGAAACTGATGGGCTTGAACCAGTCGTAGTTATTGGCCATTTCTGCGGCATTCGGCAGGGAAGGGTCAAAGTTGAGGTAGCGGGCCAGCTGGTTATGTACCCCTTTGATATTGCGCTGAAGGGCTTCTTCATCCAGCAGGTTACGCTCTTCGCTTTTGCCGGTAGGGTCGCCGATCATGCCGGTGGCGCCTCCCACGAGGGCGATGGGCTTATGACCGTTTTTCTGCAGGTGCACCAGCAGGAGAATGGGTACCAGGCTTCCGATATGCAGACTGTCGGCCGTTGGGTCGAAACCGATATAACCTGTGGTCATTTCCTTTTGCAGTTGCTCTGCGGTTCCCGGCATAATATCCTGAATCATGCCTCTCCAGCGAAGATCTTCTATCCAGTTCATGTGTAATTGGTTGGCTTTTAGTACTTGAACAGCATTTTTTTCAGGGTGAGTGGCTCCGGAACAAACCCGGAAGGCCTGTTTCTCGTATTTACAATAACCCTCATCCGTTCACATGCTGCATAATCAATGAATTGCAAATGTAAGAATTGTGGCAAGTTTCCCGATAGATGCAATATTTTCGCCATGGAATTCGTTTTTCTACGCTAGACCCAACCAGAAGTCCCATGCCAGATGGGTTGTGTCCGGAAGACCGCCGGTGCAACCGTTTTTCCTATGTTATGGTCATATATGAAATTGCTTATTTCGAAAATTGGATCAATGAAGAAGACCCTTTTTGTCGTTACCCTTTTAGGTTGCGTCCTATCGCACCAACATGTGCAAGCCCAGTTCCGCAAATATTCCAATGAGTTCCTCAATATCGGCGCAGGAGCCAGGGGGCTTTCTATGGGAGGGGCCCAGATCTCCTCCGTAGCCGATGGAACAGCTGCCTACTGGAACCCTGCCGGTCTGGTGCAGGTAAAAGACAACCCGCAACTTAACCTGATGCATGCCGAATACTTCGCGGGCATCGGCAAGTACGATTATGGCACCCTGGTACTCCCACTCAAAGACAATAAAAGAGTCATCGGTCTTTCACTACTCCGCTTTGCGGTGGACGATATCCCCAATACTATCTTCCTGGTTGAATCTGATGGTACCATCAATTTCAGCAATATCCAGACTTTCTCCTCAGCAGATTATGCGTTTATGTTCTCCATGGCGCAAACCATAAAAATGAAGGGCGACCGTCAGATCAATATCGGCGGTAATGCCAAAGTGATCCATCGTAAAGCGGGCGACTTCGCTACTGCCTGGGGCTTTGGATTTGATGCCGGTATACAGGTGATAGACAAGAAATGGAGGCTCGGCCTGATGGCGCGCGACGTAACCACAACTTTCAACGCCTGGAGCTTCAGCCTCAATGAAAAGATGCGCGAAGTATTCTACGTTACCAATAACGAGATCCCTGTAAAAAGCACGGAGCTGACAGCCCCCAAACTGATCCTCGGTGGCGCTTACTTCTTCAATTTCAGCAAGAGCCTGAGACTGATGACCGAAGCCAACTTCGACCTCACTTTCGATGGGCGAAGGAACACTGTGATCAGCAGCAACGCCGTGAGTGTGGATCCCCGTCTCGGACTGGAGCTGGGATACCGCGACGTATTCTTCGTGCGCGCCGGTATCAATAATTTCCAACGTGCGCTCGATGATGATGATGAAACCAACAAAAAGAAGATCTGGATCTACCAGCCCGGAGCAGGTGCAGGTTTCAAAGTAAGCAACGTGCAGATCGATTATGCTTTCACCAACCTGGCTAACCAGAGCAACCCGTTGTATACACACGTGTTTTCCCTGAAAGTTGACCTTAAGAAAAAACAGAAATAAGATATAGTCCCGACCCTATCGAGAACCCTGAAAATTACTTTATGAAGAGATTTTTTACACTGTTGTTGCTACTGGCGGGTCTTAACCTGGCAGCCCAGTCTTACAACAATGAATGGATCAAGTACGGGCAGCCTTACTACAAATTCAAGATCGGTAAAACCGGCATGTTCCGCATTCCACAGGCGGCACTCGCGGCTGCAGGGCTGGACAATGTACCCGTTGAGAACCTGCAGATCTGGCGCAATGGCGTACAGGTATCCTTCATGCCGTCCAATCCTTCAGGACCGCTCCCTTCAGGAGGGTATATCGATTTCTTCGGACAGAAGCTCGATGGAAAACAGGATAAGGCATACTACCGCAACCCCAACTTTCAGCATACCGACAAAGTAAGCCTGATGGGGGATTCTGCGGCTTATTTCATTACAGCAGGCGCTGCCGCTAACCCCTATATGGAAGTCATCGGCACCAATAATGCCGCTACCAGTGGGCTTACTCCCGAGCCTTACTTCATGTATACCTACGGCAACTATTATACAGATAAATTCAATCCCGGTTATGCATCAGTGTTACCCGAATATGTATACCTCAGTACATATGACCAGGGTGAGTTCAGGTCTTCTGCCGATGTTCAGCCCACTGCGGCCAGACAGGTGAACGTGAACAACCTGCAGCCTTTTACCGGCGGCGGGCCCCAGGCAACCTTCAGCTATGGAGCAACCGGTAACGCTCAGAACGCGCGTGCAGTAAAAGCCCTTGTGAACGGTACTTCAGTTGATGAATCCGTGATGGATTATTTCAACGACATGAAGCGGACAGTGAATATCAGCACCAGCCTGCTCACCCCTGCAAGCTTTGTGGTACGCTGGGAAAATACTTCGGCCATCACCACTGATCGCTATGTGGTTTCCTACTTCGAGATCAATTACCCAAGGACTTTCAATTTCAATAACCAGCCATTTTTTGAATTCGTATGGCCGGCCAGATCAAGTCCTTCACTCATAGAAATTACCAATTTCAAATCAGGCGGTCAAACCCCTGTACTGATAGACCTGGTAAACAGGATCCGCTACACTGCACAGGTGGTAAGCGGCAAATTCAGGTTTGAGCTTCCTGCTTCCGCCACTGAGATCCGCTACGTGATGGCCACTACTGCCAGCGCGGATTATACCCTGGTGAACACTTTGCAGCGGAGGGATTTTGTAAACTATACCACATCCAATCCCGATGCGGATTACCTGATTGTTACCAATTCCCTGTTATTTAATGGCACCAATGGCAATAATCCAGTGGAAGATTACAAAAATTACAGGCAGACAGTTGCAGGTGGTAATTTTAAAGTAACTGTTGCCGATATCGACCAGCTGGTTGATCAGTTTGGCTTCGGCATCAGAAAGAACCCGCTCGCCGTGCGTAATTTCATTGAGTATTCCCGTACTCACCTCAATGCCCCCCCCAGGTACTTCTTCCTGATCGGACGGGGCGTGACTTACGTTGATTATGTGAACAACTCAACCAACAATGTCAACGCAGACAGGCTGAACCTGATCCCTACCTGGGGCTACCCGGGCTCAGACAACCTGCTGGCCGCCGGTTTTTCGGGCAGCCCGGTGGCACTTACACCTATCGGCAGATTGTCTGTAGTGCATCCATATGAAGTAGAAGATTACCTGGCTAAGGTAAAAGAGCATGATGCCATGCAGAAGAATTCACCCTATACGCTTGAAGGCAGGGAATGGATGAAGAACGTGGTGCATGTAACCGGTTCCAGTGAGCCTTATCTCGGTTCCGTACTCTGTAACTTTATGGGTGCTTATAAGGAGATCATTGCCGATACTCTTTTCGGCGCCAAAGTGAGCACTTTCTGTAAAGTGAGTACCAACTCCGTAGAGCAGCTTACTTCCGACCACCTGGTGAAACTGTTCAATGAAGGGATCAGCCTGCTTACTTATTTTGGCCACTCTTCCAGCACCACTCTTGAATTCAATATCGATAATCCGAATAATTACAATAACCAGGGTAAATACCCGCTGTTCTGTGTGAATGGTTGTAATGCCGGCAACTTCTTTACGTATACTCCTGCCCGTTTGGTGGCCAATGAAACCTTATCAGAGAAGTTCACACTGGCTAAAAACCGTGGCGCTATCGGCTTTATCGCCAGTACGCACCTTGGGGTAGTGAGTTATCTCAACCTGTATCTCACCAATTTTTACGCAGAGATCTGCCGAAAGGATTATGGTAAGAGCATCGGCGAGATCAACCGGGATGCCCTTCGTGATCTCTTCAACAGCACCGGTGATTACTATGCCCGCATGCACTCGGAGCAGATCACACTTCACGGAGACCCTGCCGTATACCTGAATGGCAGTGCCCGGCCTGACTATGTGGTAGAAGAGTCCGGTATCTTTGTCAGCCCTAATTTCATTTCGGTATCAGAAGCTTCCTTCAAAGTGAAAGTGAAGATGATCAATATCGGACGTGCTACCGGCGACTCCATTGTTGTGGAGATCAGGCGTCAGCTTCCGGACAATAGTTATCAGACGCTTTATCGTGATAAAAGAAGAGGCATCATGTATGCTGATTCTCTTTCTTTCGATATTCCCATCGTGGCAACCAGGGATAAAGGACGCAACAGGATCTATGTAACCATCGATGCGTTGAATGAAACCGTTGAAATGGATGAAAGCAATAACTCGGCTTACAAAGAATTCCTTATTTATGACGAAGAAGCCAGGCCGGCCTTTCCTTTCGACCTGAGCATCGTACACGATCCTGCTTCCAAATTCTATGCATCCACTGCCAATCCTTTCAGTCAGCTGAGGCAGTATGTGCTTGAAATGGATACTACCCAACTGTTCAATTCTTCCATCAAGGTAACAAAGACCATATCTGCTTCTGGCGGTGTGCTTGAGTTTGCACCCGGAATGAACTTTTTAGACAGTACTGTATATTACTGGCGTGTGGCCACGGTGCCTCCGCCCGGAGATACGCATTACCAGTGGAATGGCGCTTCCTTCACCTATATGGCCGGAGGATCTGCTACCGGTTTCGGGCAGGACCATTTTTTCCAGCATTCGCAATCCACTCCGAACAGTCTCATTCTTGATTCCGACAGGAAATGGCGTTTCTCTCAGACACAGAACCTCATCGATATCTATTCCGGTGTTTATCCGCATGCGGGAGGTCAGGACATTGATTATGCCGTGTTCATCAACGATCACGCCACCGCTCTCAGCGCTTGTGTGGGCTATTCCATTGTTTTCAACGTAATAGATCCGAAAACGATGAAGATGTGGAAGAACGTTGGTAATGACAATAAGAGTCTCTTCCTCTATGGTAGCGGTCCTGCCGATTGTGCAACAGGAAGACAGTATAATTTTGAATATTCCTACAAATTGCCAAGCAACCGTAACCAGATGGTGAAATTCCTGGATCAGGTTCCGGATGGATTTTATATTACAGCGCGAAGCATCGCCGCCGAATTACCGGGCTTCCTTCCAAAGAACTGGAAAACCGATTCCACGGCGGGCAATACGCTCTGGGACAGGCTGGCGGCAGCAGGTTTCATTTATGGTGATACCATGAATGTGCCTGGTTCATTTGCCGGTATCTGGAAGAAGAATGACCCCAGCTTCACGCCGCAGTGGCTGATCAGTAAAGCAGGTATTTATGATAAGCTCATCATCAAGTCAAGGGCCCTGTCCCTCGATTCAGTGGGCTACCTCACTTCACCCGTGCTCGGACCCGCAAAAGCATGGGACAAGGTAATGTGGAGAGGCAGTTCCCTGGAGTCGCCTTCCAGAGACAATGTTGGCCTGGAAGTGATCGGTATCAATACCAGTGGCACGGAAGTACCATTATATACACTGGATAAAACACAACAGGATTTCGATATCTCGGATATCAATGTAGATAATTTCCCTTACCTGCGCCTGCGCATCCGTAATGCGGATTCCATTGCAGGAACACCTTTCCAGTTACGTTACTGGAACGTATTGTACACGCCGGTACCGGAAGGAGCGCTTACTCCCAACCTTGGTTATACAACAAGGGATACCATGGATGTGGGAGAAGTGTTTGAGGTGAATATGCCGTTCAAGAACCTGACCAATACAAAGTTCAGGGACAGTATCCTCGTAAAAGTGAATATCATCGACAGGAACAACGTTACCCGTACCATCGCGCTGCCCAAGGCCAAAGACCTGGCAGGTGGTGATACTGCCCAGTTGAAATTCACGGTGGATACCAAAGACTTCCCGGGCAACAATACACTGTACCTGGATGTGAACCCGGATAATAACCAGCCCGAACAATACCATTTCAATAATGTGCTGTTCAAGGATTTCTATGTGCGGCCGGATTATACCAACCCCTTGCTGGATGTAACCTTCGATGGGGTGCGTATCATCAACCGCGATATCGTGTCTGCCAAACCGCATATCCAGATCAGGCTGAAGGACGAAGCCAAATACATGCTGCTGAACGATACTACTATCGGTTCTGTACAAGTGAAATTCCCCGACGGCACCAGCAGGGATTTCTATTTCGATAATGATACACTCCGCTTCACACCGGCAGTGAACGGCGCCAACAATACGGCTACTATCGATTTCTTCCCGCAATTCATTTCTCAGAACCAGAATGAGGGAGAAGAATATGAACTGGTGATCAAGGCAAAGGACAAGAGCGGCAACAGGGCAGGTACCCTGGAATACAGAGTGGCATTCAGGATCATCTCCAAACCGATGATCTCTAACCTGCTCAACTATCCGAATCCGTTCAGTACCTCCACTGCCTTTGTGTTCACCCTCACCGGCAGCGAGATACCTACCAATATCAAGATCCAGATCCTGACGGTCACCGGAAAGATCGTGCGCGAGATCACCAAAGACGAGCTGGGACCCTTGCATATCGGAAGAAATATTACAGAATTCAAGTGGAACGGTACCGATCAGTACGGTCAGAAACTGGCCAACGGCGTGTACCTCTACCGCGTGGTTACAACAATGAATGGTGTAAGAATGGAGAAGTATAAGTCAGAAGCTGACAATACAGATAAGTACTTCAACAACGGGTACGGTAAAATGTACCTGATGAGGTAAAGGAAATATGAACTTTTAAGCCGGGCGACGAAACTATTGCATGATCAAGAAAAATGTAATACTTTCGTCGCCTGATACACCCTGCTAAGTCTTAAAAGTTGATTTCCTTTCCACTTTAGCTCCAATCTTTTTACGGAAAACCGGCGTGCCACGCCACCAATGGATGATCCATATCCACCTTAAACGAAAACAAATATGACAATCCTAGGTATTTCCGCATTTTACCATGATTCCGCTGCGGCCATTATTCAGAATGGGGAAGTGATCGCAGCCGCACAAGAAGAAAGATTCACCAGGATAAAGCACGACCCTGCTTTCCCTGTAAATGCAGCACGTTTTTGCCTTGAATACACCGGCCGTTCCATCAATGATGTGGACGCAGTGGTATTCTACGACAAGCCCCTGCTTAAGTTTGAACGTCTCCTTGAAACTTATTACGCCTATGCCCCCAAAGGCGTCCGCTCTTTCATGATGTCCATGCCCGTCTGGATCAAGGAAAAGCTTTTCCTGAAAAAGATGATCTGGGAAGCGCTGGACAGTATTGAAAAGGTAGACAGGAAAAAAGTGAAGCTCCTGTTCCCCGAACACCACCTTTCACATGCCGCCAGTGCATTCTACCCCTCTTCTTATGAGCGCGCAGCCGTGCTCACCATCGATGGAGTGGGAGAGTGGGCTACTGCCAGCATCTGCCTGGGTGAAGGCAACAAGCTCACCATCCTCAAAGAGCTGGACTTCCCGCATTCACTGGGCCTCTTGTATTCCGCCTTCACTTATTTCTGCGGTTTCAAGGTGAACTCCGGGGAATACAAACTGATGGGACTGGCGCCTTACGGTAACCACGGCTCCCCGGAAGTGAAGAAGTACGTGGATATCATCAAGTCTACCCTGGTGGACCTGAAAGAAGACGGCTCCATCTTCCTGGATCAGCAATACTTCAATTATGCCACCGGCCTCCGGATGGTGTATGATGATAAATGGGAAAAGCTTTTCGGCTTCCCCCGCCGCGCTTCTGAATCACAGCTGGAACAGAAACATTGCGATCTCGCACTGGCCATCCAGGAAGTGACGGAAGAAGCCGTACTCAACCTGGCCCGCGAAGCCAAAAGACTTACCGGTGCAGACTACCTCTGTATGGCCGGTGGTGTGGCCCTCAACTGTGTGGCCAATGGCAAGCTGGATGATGCAAAGATCTTCAAGCAGGTTTTTGTGCAGCCCGCAGCCGGTGATGCCGGTGGCGCACTGGGTGCAGCTTATGCCGCCAACTATATTTATTTTGGTAACCCAAGGAAAGTGGATCCCACTAAAATGGATGCGCTGAAAGGTTCTTACCTGGGTACTGAAACCGTTGACCAGGATGTACTCACCACTGCCCGCAAATATGCTGCTAACTTCGAGCGCTTCGGCTCTGAAGAAGCACTGGTGGAAAAAGTGGCCGGCCTCATTGCCGATGGCAATGTGATCGGATGGCACCAGGGCAGGATGGAGTTTGGTCCGCGCGCACTGGGCGCACGCAGCATCATCGCCGATGCGCGTAACCCGGAAATGCAGAAAAAACTCAACCTCAAGATCAAATACAGGGAAGGTTTCCGCCCCTTCGCCCCGGTTGTGCCGGCCGAAGATGTGAACGAATATTTCGAGCACGCCGATATCTCTCCCTACATGCTGATGGTGAAACCGGTGAAACAAAAACGCCGCATTCCATACCCGGCTTCCTTCGAAGGAAAAGAACTGCTGGAAAAACTGTATTTCCTCCGCAGCGATATTCCTGCTATCACGCATATCGATTATTCAGCGCGTATCCAAACCGTTCATGAAGAAACCAATCCGCGTTTCTACAAACTACTGCAGGCATTCAAGAAAAAGACCGGCTATTCCGTAATGGTGAACACCAGCTTCAACGTGCGTGGGGAACCTATCGTGAATACGCCTGAAGATTCTTACCGCTGCTTTATGCGCACGGATATGGACTACCTGGTGGTAGGCAACTTCCTTTTCGATAAAAAAACACAGCCGGAGTGGCTTGAAAAGGACGACTGGAAAAATGAATTCACACTCGACTAACACAACACTTTAAAAATACTGAACATGGACTTTTTATCAGACCTCTGGAAATTCATGAAGGCAAGAAAGAAGTGGTGGCTTGCCCCACTCATCGTGATCCTGTTATTGCTGGGTATCCTGCTGGTACTGGGCGGCGGCTCTGCTATCGCTCCATTCATTTACACCTTATTCTAATAACATGAGCAATACAATAGATAACAGTAAAGGCAAAGTACTGGAAACCATCCTGGTGCTGGTACTGGCATGCGGTGTCTTTTACTGGTTCAGCAAAAATAATTACCTGCTGCTGGCAGCCGCTGTTATCGGCGGTGTGGGCCTTTTCATTCCTGCAGCAGCAAGAGGTATTCACTGGGCCTGGATGAAACTGGCCCAGGGCATGGGATACGTGATGAGCAAAGTGATACTCAGCATCGTGTTCTTCGTATTCATGATACCGATAGCTGCCCTCAGCCGTCTGTTCACCAAGAACAAGACCGTGCAGATGAAGG
>NZ_JBQCGW010000274.1:0-33992 GCF_051955275.1 Pseudobacter sp.
AAAACCAATTTACGGGGGGCCGCCTGTGGCTCGGCCCCCTGTGTGTTTTTTTTTTTCCGGCCCCGCCGTCCACTGGGGGCTCGCTTGTGGGGGCAAATTTGTGTTCCCGGGGGGGGCCGCGCGCGACTGGCAGCACGCAAAGCAAAATCATATTCCCATGTTTAAGAAATTCATAGAACGACCGGTACTATCAACGGTTGTATCCATCATACTGGTGCTGCTGGGGATCATCTCACTGACCACCCTCCCGGTGACACAGTTCCCTGATATCGCGCCACCGAGCGTTACAGTAACCGCTACCTACCCCGGCGCCAATGCTGAGGTAGTGGCCCGCGCAGTAGCCACTCCCATCGAAGAAGCCGTGAACGGCGTGGAGAACATGACCTATATGACCTCCAACTCCAACAACGACGGCTCCATGAGCCTCAACGTTTTCTTCAAGCTGGGCACCGACCCTGATCTGGCTGCGGTGAACGTACAGAATCGTGTGTCCAAGGCCGTTAGCCTGCTGCCTTCCGAGGTGGTGAATGCAGGCATCAGTACCCAGAAGCAGCAGAACTCCATGATCATGGTGCCTGCGCTTTACAGTACAGACAGCCTGTTCGACGAGACCTTCCTGCAGAACTACGCACGTATCAACCTAATCCCTGAGATCCAGCGTGTGCCCGGCGTAGGCCAGGCCATGAGCTTCGGTACCAAGGACTATGCCATGCGTGTATGGCTGAAACCGGAAAGGCTCGCTGCCAACAACCTCTCTCCGCAGGATGTGCTCAAAGCCATCCAGGAACAGAACCTGGAAGCAGCCCCCGGCCGCTTTGGTCAATCGAGCACCGAGAGCTTTGAATACGTTCTCAAATACAAAGGCAAGGGTAACCATGGCGAAGACTACGAGAACATGGTGCTGAAAGCCAATCCGGATGGCTCTATCCTTCGACTGAAAGATGTGGCCCGTGTTGAATTCGGTTCTTTTAACTACACGGTAGATAACCGCTGGGGCGGTCATCCGGCTATCGGTATCGCTATCTTCCAGACGGCGGGCTCCAATGCCAACGATATCCAGATCGCCATCAACGAAGTGCTGAAAAAGAACTCAGCCCTCTTCCCCAATGGTGTGAAATATATGAATATGTACTCCACCAAGGAGTACCTGGATGAATCTATCGAGCAGGTGAAACACACGCTGATAGAGGCTTTCATCCTGGTGTTCATTGTGGTGTTCATCTTCCTCCAGGATTTCCGTTCCACCCTGATCCCGGCCATTGCGGTGCCGGTGGCCATTGTTGGTACCTTCTTCTTCATGCAGCTCTTCGGATTCAGCATCAACCTGCTGACCCTCTTTGCGCTGGTGCTGGCGATCGGTATCGTGGTGGATGACGCCATCGTTGTGGTGGAAGCCGTACATACCAAAATGGAGCAGACGCGTATGCCGGCACGTGAAGCCACCATCAAATCCATGCAGGAGATTTCGGGCGCCATCATCTCCATTACCCTTGTGATGGCCGCGGTGTTCATCCCCGTTGGTTTCATGCAGGGGCCGGCCGGTGTGTTCTACAGGCAGTTCGCTTTCACACTTGCCATTGCCATCCTCATCTCCGCGGTGAACGCGTTGACGCTGAGCCCTGCGCTCTGTGCGCTCTTCCTGAAGAACCCGCATACCAATGATGAGCATGGACATCCGGTTAAGAAAACATTCTCACAACGCTTCTTCACCGGTTTCAACCGTGGCTTCAATGCCATGACGGAACGTTACGGTCGCAGTGTTCAGTTCCTGGCCAAATTCAAATGGATTGCCATCACCGGCCTGCTGGTGATCACCGGGGCCACTTTCTGGATGGCGAAAAATACACCTACAGGCTTTATCCCTTCAGAAGACCAGGGCTTCATCCTGTACAACGTTACACTGCCTGCCGGCAGCTCGCTCGACCGTACCAAGGAAGTGATCCGCAAAGCAGAATCGCTTGTAAGCAAGATGGAATCAGTGGAGGCTTATTTCACGGTAACGGGTTTCAACCTGCTGAGCAATTCCAGCAGCTCCAACTACGCCATCGGCTTTGTAAGACTGAAGAAGTTCGAGAACCGTGGTGCCGTGAAAACATTGCAGGAGAACATGGGACTGCTGCAGGGAACCCTCGGCGCCATCAAGGAAGCGAATATATTCACCTTTGCCTTCCCTACGGTTCAGGGCTTCGGTAACGTGGAAGGTTTCGAGTTCATTCTGCAGGACCGTAATAACGGACCGGTGGACAAGCTCGGTGGCATGGCCTGGGCCTTTGCCGGAGAGCTGATGAAACGTCCTGAAATTGCCATGGCCTTCACCACCTTCAATGCTGGTAACCCGCAATACATGGTGGAAGTGAACGAGTCGAAAGCAAAACAGTTAGGCGTCTCCGTTAGTGATATCCTCAGCACCATGCAGGTGATGTATGGCAGTACCTATGCTTCTGATTTCAACCGTTTCGGTAAGTTCTACCGCGTGGTTGTACAGGCCGATATGGAATACCGCACCAATCCTGAATCACTTGGCAATATGTTCATCAAGAACAGTTACGGTGAGATGGTGCCGCTCAGTACGCTGGTAAGCCTGAAGAAGACTTACGGTCCAGAGACCGTTACCCGCAACAACCTCTTCAATGCCGTTACCATTAACGGTATGCCGAAGCCGGGTTACAGTACGGGTGATGCCATCAAGGCAGTGGATGAAGTGGCGGCACAGTTCCTGCCACGCGGATTCAAGCATGAGTGGACGGGTATGAGTAAAGAAGAGATTGCAGCAGGTGGGCAGTCCGGTGTGATCTTCCTCCTTTGCGTGATCTTCGTTTACTTCCTGCTGGCAGCGCAGTACGAAAGCTACCTGCTTCCGTTTGCGGTGATCCTCAGTATACCTTTCGGGATCTTCGGGGTATTCCTCTTCATCAAGATGGTAGGCATCGATAACAATATCTATGTACAGGTGGGATTGATCATGCTGATCGGTCTGCTGGCCAAGAACGCGATCCTGATCGTTGAGTACGCGGTGCAGCGGCGCCGGACGGGCATGAGCAGGGTGAATGCCGCACTGGAAGCCGCCAAGCTGCGTCTGCGCCCGATCCTGATGACCTCCTTCGCCTTCATTGTGGGCATCACTCCGCTGATGCGCGCTACAGGTTCTTCCGCCCAGGGTAACCGCAGTATCAGCTTCGGTGCTGCCGGGGGTATGCTCACGGGTGTAGTTCTGGGTGTGTTCATTGTGCCGGTACTGTATATCATCTTCCAGTATCTGCAGGAGAAAGTGGCCAGGAAGAAAGACGAAAAAGAAGTGTTCGTTGCTGAATAAATAATATTAGAAGTATGACAACCATCATCACCAACTCATATAAGCATATTGCTGTTACCCTCTCCCTTGCAGCCCTTCTCGGGGCCTGCAAGGTGGGGCAGAATTACCAGCGCCCTGAACTGCCACTGCCACAGCAGTTTGCAGATTCAGTGAGCTACGCTGATACCAGCAGCATTGCAGATCTTCAATGGAAAGAATTCTTTACTGATCCGGCGCTTCAGAACCTGATCAGCAAAGGCATCACGTATAATAACGACCTGCAGGCCGCCATCAAAAGAATGGATGCCGCCAAACAGAATGTAAGACAGGCTAAATTACTGCAACTCCCTGAAGTGAACCTTCAGATCCAGGGAAGCATCAACCGCCCGTCTGACAACAGTCTGAACGGTCTCAGTATCGGCACCTTCCTCGGCAAACCATATGTTGAGAACTATGTGACCGCTCTGAACTTCAGCTGGGAAGCCGATATCTGGGGCAGGATCCGCCGCCAGCAGGAGATCACCATCACACAGTTCCTGCAACAGCAGGAAGCAGTGAAGGCTGTGCAGACACAGCTGATCTCGGATATTGCACAGGGATATTACAATCTCCTGATGCTCGACAAGCAGCTGGAAGTAGCCAAGAGCAATCTCCTGCTGAACGACAGCCTGGTGCTGGCCACCCGTGCACTCCGCGATGGCGGCTCGGTAACCACCCTGGCTGTACAACAGGTGGAAGCTCAGAGGCAGACCACTGCCCTGCTGGTGCCTCAACTGGAAGAAAGCATCGCACTGCAGGAAAATGCACTGCAACTGCTTACCGGCCAGAACCCTGGTAAGATAGAAACACGCGCTCACCTCAATGAACAAACGATCCGTGAAGAACTGAAGACCGGCCTTCCTGTTGCGATGGTAAGCCGCAGACCGGATGTACGCTCAACCGAGCTTTCACTCACCATTGCCAATGCAAGAGTGGGGCTCACGCAGGCCAATATGTACCCGGCCCTGAATCTCACTGCGGGTGGTGGTCTTGAATCCTTCAAGGCCAGCAACTGGTTCAGTATTCCGAACTCACTGTTCGGTACAGCTGCAGGAACCATCCTGCAGCCAATCTTTCAGCGCCGCAACCTCAAAACACAATTTGAGGTAGCCAAACTGCAGAGGGAGGAAGCCGTTATCAATTTCCGTCAGAGCGTTTTACAGGCCACTACAGAAGTGACCAATGCCCTGGTACGTACAGCTAAACTGAAAGAACAGCGCAGCATTGCCGATGCACAGGCAGACACCCTGCGCCAGGCAGTGCAGAATGCACACCTGCTGTTCAAATCAGATATGGCCACGTACCTGGAAGTGATCACTGCTCAGACGAACGCATTGCAGGCAGAACTGAATGTTGCCAATATCCAGCGCAGCCAGCTCGGCGTTGTTGTGGAGCTGTACCGCTCACTGGGTGGCGGTTACAAATAAATATGTATGGGTATCGGTTGAAGTTGAGGCCGTCTCCTTGTGAGGCGGCCTTCCTTATTAGAGTATACCCGCTGTATTAGCGTGTGCCCAGCAGCTCGCCTCTGAATGCAGACAGGCTCCGGTTGCTTAAGGATGCGTAGGCTTCGAGTTTCAGGTTGTAACAGAAATTCTCTTCCATCACCCTTTTCAACTTTACTGCCTGTGGTTCATGCAGTAAGCTGCAGAAATAAGATAGCAGGTCTTTATTGGAAAGATTATCTGCAATATTCAGAATAAGTTCTTTAAATTTCAGTTCCAGTAATGAAGGATCAGGATCTCCTCTTTCAGTGAAATAAGAGGACATGGAAAGAAAAAAGCTCTTCAGCGTTTCATTCGATTCGATGCGCATTACGGATTCAAAATACCGGTCGTACCCCGCCAACGGTTTGGTTCTCACCTGAAGTGTATTGCAAATGAATTCATCCGGTATAAAGAACAACATCACACAAAACCCGGTATCCATCAGTTGCTCCAGAATAAATCCTCCCTTTCGTACGAATATGCAACTGTCTTTTTGAATATCATAAGATCCATTTCCCATATGCCAGATCTTCTGACCATCGATCACGTAGAAAAGATAATTGTATTGGGTCCAGAGACTGGCGAACCGGCTTTTCATCAAACGGGCTTCCATCGGGCAATTGAAAGCGGTTATCAGTGAGTTGCCGCAGTTGAATTGCCTGTAAAACCGGGGATGCATCAATACCCGTTCGTAAAAATTATCCATTATCTCTAAGATATAAAATATCCTGCGCCTGGCATCTGAACTTTTAAGTCATGTATTTGGATCTTTAAGGCAAGTGGCAGCTGTACATAATAGCTAACATTGTGCATTATATATTCACAATAAAAAAAGAGACATATGAACCCTAATAAAGCTTTATGGGAAAAAGGCGATTTCACAAAGATCGCGGAAAGCATGCGGAACAGCGGTTCCGAACTGGTTGCAAAACTGGGGATTACGAAAGGGATGAAAGTACTTGATCTTGGATGTGGTGACGGTACCACGGCTATTCCCGCAGCAAAGCTGGGAGCCAATGTATTAGGTGTAGACATTGCTGAAAACCTTGTGAAAGCAGGCAATGCCAGGGCCAAAGCGGAAGGACTTACCAATATCAGTTTCCAGGAAGGAGATGCCACTGACCTGCATGAACTGAACGATCAGCAATTTGATCTGGTGGTGACCATCTTTGGCGCTATGTTCGCTCCCCGGCCACATGATGTGGCAAGGGAACTGGTACGCGTCACCCGCCCGGGAGGGAGGATTGTAATGGGCAACTGGATCCCCGGCGACCCCACCCTGGTGGCGCAGATCCTGAAAATAAGCTCGGCCTATACCCCGCCTCCACCGGAGGGTTTTGTAAGCCCGATGCTCTGGGGCGTGGAAGAACAGGTGATTGAACGCTTCGCAGCAGCAGGCGTAGCGAAAGAAAATATCTCATTCAGCAAAGAGACTTTCAATTTTGAATATTCAACCCCTCCGGCAGAGTTAGTTGCTAAATTCAGGCAATATTACGGGCCTACGATGAATGCATTTGAAGCAGCTGAGAAAAACGGGAAGGCAGAAGAGCTGCATCGGGAATTGGAGGACCTGTTCATAAAACAGAACAAAAGCGGCAACAACGAAACCTCATTCATCCCTGCCACTTTCCTGAAAGTTACAGTGACAAAGAGATAAACAAATGAAAAGGCGCCACCTGGTTCTGCCTGACCAGGGGCGCCTCATTCCTGCAAAACCCTGACTGCGTATCTATTTTCCAGTTTTTAGCGCATCTTCCAGCCTGATACTGATGCCTTCCAGGTGGGCCTTCAGCAGTTCATCATTGGTAGCTGCGGCCACTTTTTTACTCAACATCTTCAGTTCCCGTGCCTGTTGCCTGATAACCGCTCCGGCATCCAGATGGAGATTCGTCTGCAAGGCTATCAAAGCAATCAGTTCATTCACGTACATGTTCTGCACAGCACGCCTGTTTGCACGGATATTTTTTCCTGTATGCCATTCAATAAATATCCCGGAAGCCAGTCCGTTCAGCATTTCAGTGACCGTGTATGAATTGGAAGGATCAGCCAGTTCCTGTGAACGCAGCTTTGCAAACACCTTGGGGTCCAGCAACTGTTTGATAGCATTGCGTTGGATACTTTCAACAATGGTGAAGCCCGTTTTTGAATGGCGGTTGATGAATTGATCATTCAGCCATTCAGGTGTTGTAAACAATTCTTCATTCAGAAATGCGATCGCCCGCTGTTGTTTTTCTTTCGAAAAATAGCTGAACACTGCGCCGGGCTGTTCCGTTGTTTTGGGCGTGAAGTACTCCCCGCCTACGTTTGCCGTTGCGTGTTTGATGTACCACTCAAACTGCCCAACGAGTGCTTTGTAGGCATCTTCCAGCTTATCGTAATTGTCTCCCGGAATCTGCACCCATTTCACCAGGTTCGCCTGGATACGTTGCAGGTTTTTGATGCCATATTTCCCGGCAAGCATGGCATCATCACCAAGGTCTTCCCGCTGATTATCCGGATATTTGGCGGAAGGATCATCTCCGATGCCAAAACGGTAGCGGTCGCTTTGCTTCAGCTTATCCACGATCCATTGGTTCAGGACTTTCTTTTCTGTTTCAGCATCAGCATCCTTCGGGAGCAATTTGTATCCCCACTCGATGGCCCACTGATCATAGTCGCCGATGCGCGGGAAGATGCCGGCACTGCCGATACTGTCTTCCGGTTGCGCCACATAATTGAAGCGGGCATAGTCCATGATGCTGGGGGTATGCCCATGTTCTTCCACCCATTTCTTATTACGCAACTGTGCAACGGTTGAGGTGGAGGAAGAGCCCCAGTTATGACGTAAGCCAAGTGCATGGCCAACTTCATGGGAAGACACGAAGCGGATGAGTTGTCCCATCAGCTCATCGGAAAACTGTGGTTTCTGTGCGGCAGTATCCACTGCAGCTGCCTGGGTGAAGTACCATTTGTACAGCACTTCCATTACGCTATGGTACCATTGTATATGTGATTCGATGATCTCGCCGCTGCGCGGATCCTGCAAGGTATGTCCCATGGCATTTCCGATAGCAGAAGCTTTATACACTACTACATTGTGGCGGGCATCATTGATATCGAAGGTGGAACCCGCCGGGTCCACTTCTTTCGCCATCACGGCATTTTTAAATCCGGCTTTCTCGAAGGCTTTCTGCCAGTCGTTCACACCTGCGATCAGGTAAGGCACCCATTTTTTGGGTGTGGCCGGGTCTATATAAAAAATGATGGGCTTTGCAGGTTCCACCAATTCGCCTTTATAGTACCTGTGGAGGTCCTCAGGCTTCGGTTCCATGCGGAAGCGCCAGATATTCACTTTGGGCGTGATGCTGCTTGCCGTCAGTTGTTTGTATTCTGTATACAGTACTGCGAGGTATCCTACCCTTTCATCAAAACTGCGGCCTTTCATCGGTTCTTTGGAAAGAAGGATGATGGAGCTGTTGAACTCACCGGTCAACGGAAGTGCTCCGGCTGAATAGGTCCTGGTGGATGCCACTTCGATATTCATCGGAAATGCCTTTACGCTGGTGATGAAGGAGCGGTCAGGGGCATACACACCGGGCATTCCCAGGAATTTCAGTTCCGGGAGATAACCGAAGACGGGATTATCGCTGTTGAAATAATCGGTCATATCTATGACGGCCGATCGTTTATCCTTTCCATATGCTTTCACGGGGAATACGGCATACACGGGGAAGAGATTATTCTTCATGAGGGCATTCTGCACACCATCTTCACCGGCATCGGAACGCTCGGATGTGCTGATCACTTCCAGTTGCAATTTATCACCCATTGTTTTGTTGAAACGGAAGAGGCATTGCCCGATCCAGTCGCCACCAAAACTGCAAAGTCCTCCCAGCGGATTCCGCCAGTCCTGAGATGATCTGGTAATGCGGTTCACGGTATAAAGATCGCGGCCGATCACGCTATCGGGCAGTTCCAGCAGGAAGCGGTTATTGACCTTGTGCACGGTGATGAATCCTTTCATAGTTTCTGCACCGGCTGAGATCACTGTCTCGTAAGGCTTTACGGAATCCTTTGCAGCGGCCATTCCCGGGAATTGCTGCGATCCAGCCTGTGCCGGTGAATTCACCAGTACATTACAGGCAATAACCAGCAGGGCGGATAATGCCACTGACTTCTTTCTGTTACTCATTTTCATGGATTCCTTATTTTTTCTGTGCAGTGGTTGTTTTATTGATACCTGAGTTGAGCCTCTCGTACATGGCAGTGATATGCGCCTGGTTAAGGCCGGTGTACACCATTTGCTTTTGTTTCAGGAAACTGAGCATTTTCCTGGCATGAGCGCTGATGACAGCAGGCAGGTCATTATCCGTATCAGGAAATGCATTGTTCAATGCGATCAGCCTGGTGATATATTCCTGTTGCAGCTCACGGCGCGGCAAGGTTATGGCAGCGTTGTTGTTTAGCTCTCTGAAGATCCCGGCGCTGAGCTCATTCAGAAATGCCAGTGGCGTATATGCAGATCCAGATTCATTCGATGCAGCAACCTGTAGTTTGCTGAGCACAGGCCTGCTCAAAGTTTCACTCAACAGTGCACGCTGAATATTCATCACGGAGTCAAACCTCCAGGATGTACGGCTGTACAATGTTTTATCGGACAACCAGGTGGGAGTTTCAAACACCTGTTGCTGCAGAAACTGTAACGCTTTTTTTTGAACTGCCACCGGTACGAACGCATATATATTGCCGGGTTGGTCACTGTTGCGGATATTGGAATACATGCCTCCGATCTGGTTCAATACATATTTCGCATAAATGGTGTACTGATCCAGTAATGCCTCATACAATTCTCCGGCGCGGGTATTGTTGGTGGCTGGTTCACTGGTCCATTCCACCAGGTGCGGCACAACCCGTTTCAGGTTATTGATGCCCAGCGTGGCTGCCTGTACCGCATCATTGCTGAGGTCACCAGACTGATTACGTGGGTCGGCAACTATAGTAAACCCGGCGGGCGCTTCTCCGATATAGCGTTCTGCAGAAGGTTTAATCTGTTCCTTGATCCATTTATTCAATATCGGTTGTTCATTACCGTTAATCATTCTGTATCCCCAGTTGATCATCCATTCATCAGTGGCGGTGATGCGGGGAAGCAGATTGTTCACCTCCACTTTATCTTCCGGCTGTACTACATAATTCACCAGAACAGGATCAGTGGCAGAACCGTTGAATGCATTCTTTGATAACCAGGCGTTATTACGCAGATCGCTTATCATATTACTGAAACTAGCACCGGCATTCACTTTCAACCCCAGCAGATTACCCATGGACTGCATAGAGTAAGCCTGTATCAGGCGCCCCATCAACGGATCATCAAACACTGGTTTATTGGCAGCTTGATCGAGGGCTCCTGCCTGAACGAAGTATTTTTTACAGAGAGAGTCCAGAGTGCTCAGGTAGAAGTTCAGCTGCACCCTGAGGACCTCTCCGGAGCGAGGGTCAAGGATCATACTGCCCTGGCTTTTGCCGGTACCAGGCATGAATACAACGGCACTCCTGTTTATATTATCGAGAGCAGTATTATCTGCCCCTGCTGCATCCTGCAATACTTCAATGGCATTTTTGAAACCGGCGCTCTCAAAGGCCTTGTTCCAGGATTCGATCCCTGCTTTCACAAATGGTTTCCATTTGGCAGGCATGGCAGGATCGAGATATATCCTGATGGCTTGTACGGGGCTGCTCAGTTTACCTGCGGCATATGCTTCTTTGTCTGAAGGCTCCAGCCTCCAGCGTACGATCATTTGCGTGTTCACCACCCCTCTTGGGTTGTTATCGAAATCGATATACCCGATATTCTGAAAAGCAGTACGGCTGTCAGCAAAGCGGGCTTTCATGGGAACTTCCGGTAGCAGGATCATACCTGTGCCCAACTGAAAAGTGAAAGGTGCAGTGGTGGAACTTCCGGGCGCAGTTCTGTTATAAGTGCGCATGAAAGTAAAGGAGAGATTGTCTTCCTGACCCTTCACTTTATCGATGTACGATCTGTCTGAAAGGATATTACCCAGCCCGCCTGCTGATTTTGCCGTTTGAGAGAATCCGAACAGGTTATTGTCCTGCCCGAGCAGGTCCGTGATCTCTATCACTTTGGTATGCTCATTGTCATTGATAGCCTTAACCACAAAGCTGTTGACAATGGATTCCATATTATTGAGCCCGATCAAACGGGCAAGTCCATTGGCAGAACTGTCTGTGGAACGCTCTTTATAATTTTTTGTACGGATAAAAAGCCGGTTGCCCTCTCCTTTGGTAAAGTGAAAGACCTGTTGCCCGATGATATCACCGGCATAACCGAATGAGCTGCCTGGTCTGCGAAAATCTGCAGGCGCCATGGCGATGCGGTTGATCACCAGGATCTCGCGCTCCAGCAGGGAGTCCGGCACTTCCAGGTAATACTTCTCGTCCACTTTGTGCACGGAGATGAAACTTTTGTACGATACTGCCTTTGCCGTAATCACTTCTTTGTAGGGTTTTGGACCATCGTTACGCATACCGCCGGCCAGTGCAGCAGCGGCCCGCAAGGCGGCGTTGTTATCTCTTTTCTGGCTGGTATCTGCATTAGGAGCGGGCATGTTATTATTGGCTCGCCTGCGTTCTCTTTGCTGGGCCACAACACTGGTTTGGGCACAAAGCATGGCCATCAGCAGACCTCCTGTGAGGTGCTTCAGTACTTTTTTTGACATGATTTTACTTTAATGGGCTGATTCAAAAAGGCTGTTCCTTTAACTTGCGCAGTGCCCGGTCGCTCAAGTCCCCGCGAGTGACTTCTATTCCGTCGCCTCCGGCAACACAGTGCTCCCCAGAGGCGAGCAAATATGGGTCACTCGCGGGGACGCGAGCGACTGCTCCCCGATAAAATATGATCTGCCTTTGAATCAGTTCCTTGTAATGTTTAGATTATTAGAGATCAGAATTTGAATGAAATGTCTTTCACCTTTCCAAACTGCGAGTATACGGCAGCGGGAGTAGCTTGAATAGTTCCTGAGGTTATATTGGTTTGCAGCATGTAGACCTTGCCCAAACCAGTGCTGTTATCGTAGGTGCCTACCATCAGGTATTTGTCAATGGTATTTTCCGATACGTTCCTGCCGGGATGGGGACAAAGTTTCATACAGGTGATCTCTTCATTGGCCGGAATACCGGGCCATGCTTCTATTGCCGGGGACGCTGTTCCTGCAGCGAGATCGAAAGGTATCTGGTAGATCTTATTTCCAACCGCATAATAGATCAGCTGGCCACGCACGCCAAATGCGAAAAGCTTTGCCTGTGCAATATTATCGCTGGCGGAAATATCCATGATGGCTCTTGCTGTGGATGTGCCGAAGTCCATCACATACACGTAACGCGCGCCATTGTCAACCGGATCTTTGAAGATGCCGTAGTTCATGTAGGTACCACCAAAACCATAAGACATGTACAGGAGGTCCTTTCCGATATTGTTGAAATTGAAAGGAGGCGAACCTGCCAAGGAACTGTTATAGGGAGAAAGCGTGGTCCCTAAAGGACTGCCCTGCAAAAAGGCCCTGCTCAGTTCATCATATACAACGATCCTGGCTGCCCCGTACACAGGATAGCGGGAAGCTTTGTAGGTACCTGTAGTGGGCGCCAGAAGCGAGAAAGCGGATTCCCTGCCAAATGCAAAGCTTACCATATTGGCGAAGAGCTGACCATCGTTCACCAGGAATTCAAAACCCGCACTGAAATCATAAGAACCAGTGATAAATCCTAATGGAGCAAAATAGCCCTGTGGTTTTATGCTGGCGGGTGGCAGGAAGAAGAGGTCCCTGAAATTTTTGGTCACGGCCATATCCGAAGGAGATAATGCCACACCATTATTGCTTGTATACAAACTGATGTATTGCGGGTTACCCAGGTTGAATGCCGTGATGGCAATGGCATCGCCGGTCAGCGGCTTCGTAGGATTGGCCAGTGAATAAAGATTGCGCACCACATCATCTGCAGGCGTCAGCCCTTCCAGTAATTTGGTTTTGATGAGATCACAGTCCACTTTACCATCTTTCTCATACAATACCAGTAATCCTGCGCCGATGCTTTCCACCGTCATGGTATATCGGGTGGCGGCACGGCGGCCGGTAGTGGGATCGGTAGCTGTGAACTCCAGGTAGTATTTTGAAGGCAGTAAGGGAATTGGAACGGCCAGGTCTTCTGTTCTGGAAATGGTATCGGCCAGGTTACCGTTCAGGTTGGGGTCAACCAGGTAGGTACTCCAGCTGTATTTCAGTTTAGACCGGTCGCCATGGTAAACCAGGTTGGATTTCAGCTTCAATGTATCAAACTGTTTTACAATAAAGGAGCTGGCAGAATTGGACGTGTTCACAAACATGTCCTCCAGGTCGGAGTAATTGTAATTTCCTTTGTCTTTATGACAGGCAGCCAGCACCATACTGCTTACCGCCATCAGGGCAATGATGAAATGTTTTATAGTTGTTTTATATTTCTTCATGATCGTAAGCGTAAATGATTAAAATGTCAACGGGGTTCCATCGTCATTGAGATAGGGCCATCCTTCGGGTCTTCCTGCATTGGCGGGATCATCGTTATAATCCTTCAAAGCTTTCCGCAGCGCGGCCTGTACGGCCAGCAGCAGGTTAAAATTACCCTGGTACCTGGTGAACTCCGTTACGCCCAGTACATCGATGATAAAGCGGTACCTGGCCTGACTGAAGGGCCCGATAGCTGATTCCACGGCAGCCCATGAACCGGGTTTGGCCAGGAAATCGAACCAGGTGATGCGGAACATGTCCCTGCCTGGCTGACCATTCAGGAAATGCTCATTGGGAACGAAGCGGAACACCAGTTTGGCGCGTTGTTTTTTGAGATCGAGCCCCGGTACATTTTTCTTTACTATCACCGGGATCCTGGCTTCGTAAGAGTTGGCAGGCATGATGGTAGCCCCCATTGTATAATCAGCAGGCGCAACATTGGTGCTGTCTTTCACCACTTCCAGTACAAACGGCATATCGGTAGCAGCCGGCTTACCCGTGAGATTGGCTACCAGGTACAGTGTATCTGTTTCCGCAGCAGCAGGTTTAAGCATGAAGGTAGTGATGGCTGAATCCGAATAGGCATTGGGATTATTGGTATTCAGGCGGGCACCCAGCCAGATCCGTGATGATATATCCTGGTACAGGAATTCTCTTTTTTTACAACCCGGCAACAGGTATGCAGTGAGTGCTGTACATATTATGATCAGTATTCGCATTGTCTGGTATTTTAATTCGAAGCTGTTAACGGAATTGGGTTTCATCTACAGGGACCGGCAGCATGTATTTCGTTTTGTCGAAAGTAGCTGCGCCGTTAGCCATCCTGTCTGCATCCGTTCTCTTGTAGTAGTAGAACAGGATCCCTTCGCTGATAAATTCACGTCGGTATTCCAGCAGCAGTTCTGTGCGCAATGCAGTAGCCGGTGTGCCTGCCGGGATATCCACTTCAAAGCCGCGGTGCCTGCGCAGGGTATTGATACGGTCGCGCGCTTTTTCCGGATCCGTGTCAAAGGCAGCTTCGGCAGAGATGAGAAACAATTCCGGCAGCCTGATCAACGGTACACGTCTTGCCAGTGTATCCGGCATTCCATCAGGCTGGTAAAGTTTGGTTGGATAACGCTCATTATTGATACTGTTACGTTCGGGCGACCAGAAATACAGTTTGCGCCAGTCATTGGCGAATGTATACAGACTGTTGAGGTCATTGTTCACATACCACATGGCCAGTCCGCTGCGGCCTTCGGGTATACCTGTCAGCCGACCGATGATATTGTCTGCAATTCTGGCCACATCCAGCACCATCACCTGCTCTGATTTGAATGTCCGGTCCCTTTTCGATTCATCCAGCACGGCAATATTATCCAGCCTGGTCCAGTTGAATTGCTGTGAGTTGATCACCTCATCTGCGCAAAGCGCCGCCTTGGTAAGATCCCCTTTGTAGAGATACACTCTTGCCAGCGCTGCTTTTACAGCAAAGTAGTTCAGGTGGTAAGTACGGTTCAACAGGTAACCATCATCAATATTGGCAGTAATTACCCTGCCTGTATAAATGGGATCTGACTGCTGCAACAACGCAGCTGCGGCTTTCAGGTCGGCGATCACACTGTCCAGCGCCACAGTGACCGTGGAATAGGCTGTTGGCTTAAAAGAATAATCCACTACGTATGGGATTCCCTGCGCACCGGGATTAGCCTTAAAGGAAGGTGCGAAGAGACGCAGCATATCGAAGTGCAGGAAGCCACGAAGGCCCAGGGCTTCTCCTTTGATCACATTGTAATTGTCTTCCCGGAACATTTTCTGATCCGCCGTATTCAGATGGCTGATAAGATTGTTCAGGTTGGAGATGGTATTATAGGACCTCGACCAGATGGCATTGATCAGTGGTTCCATCTGTGTGGAGGTATACTCCCCGTTTTTCGCAAACGAATAAAAGAAACCTACGTTGGGATATGCGTTACCCAATGCATCCACCAGACCGTAGGTCATTTCCTGACCGTACATCTGGGCAGATGCCATATTCACATAGGCTCCGTAGAGCACATCTTTGTAACCAGACTCGCGCTCATACAGCACTTCGGCATCCACCTGGGTCCTGGGTTTCACGTCCAGCCATTTGTTGCAGCCTGCCGTGAGCAGCAGTGGAATGGCAATCAGACAGAGCAAAAATTTATTAGCAGTCATACGATTCATTTTTTTGGTTAGAACATAGCCTGAATAGAGAAAGAGAAAGTCCGCACGAAGGGATAAGCAGTTCCTCTCTCGATCTGCACGGTTGATGCACGGGCTACATCGTTCATATTCAATCCAAGCCTTAACCTTTTGATGGCCGATTTCTGAATGGCCATGATCCGGTTGAGGTCGTAATACATACTGATGGATGACAGTTCCCATTCATCCTGGTCTTCTACAAAACGCTGCGTTGCCCGGGTGGTGGACCTGTCGGAAATATTCTTGAAGCGTGAGATATCGCCGGGTTTCACCCATCTGTCTGAGAAGATGCGGCGGTCTACGTTATAGCGCAGGTCTGCATTTTCCACCCTGTCAACCAGGGTCTGGTTATATACCTGTCCACCGAATTTGTAAATGATGCCCACATTCAGACTAAATCCGTTGTAATCGAAATTGAAACCGGCATTGCCTCTCACCTTGGGTTCTGAATTGCCTACTACGGCCAGGTCATCTGCATTCCAGGCATGCACGATGGAGCCATCCTGCCTTACAAAGATTTCGCGGCCTGTTGCAGGATCGATGCCATAGGATGGAACGGCCCAGATTGCGTTGAGCGACTGGCCTTCGGTATACCTCACCACGGGTCTGTTGGTGATGGTCTCTGATTGCGTTTTATTGAACGACTCCAGTGAGTTGGAGATCTTCCGCACTTTGTTGGCGTTATGGGTGCCGCCTATATAAAAGCTGAAGAAATTATTGCGCTTGTCTCTCCACGGCGTATAGCTCAACCTGAATTCAACGCCCGTGTTCTGCACTTCACCCAGGTTCTCTTTGTAAGAAGTAAAACCGGTAGAGAGTGGCACCGATACATCGGTGAGCAGATCGTCTGTGTTGGACACATAATAATCGAACCTGAAATTCAGTTTCCTGTTCAGCACTACCAGGTCCAGTCCGATGTTCTGATCAAACTTTCGCTGCCATTGCAGTTGCGGGTTTTCCAGTCCCAGCAGGAAGGCGCCGAAGTTTCCAAGATAATCATCGGTGGAATTATAGTTGAAGGTTGCTTTCGACTGGTAGGAGTTGAAGTTCTGAGAGCCTGTGTATCCTACAGAGCCTCTTACTTTCAACATATCGATGTACCTGGCATTACGGAAGAAAGCTTCTTTGTGCAGGTTCCAGCCCAGACCAACGGCCCAGAATTTTCCCCAGCGGTTGTCTGCACCAAACTGGGAAGAACCGTTCATCCGGAAGGAGGCGTCCATCAGGTAGCGGTCGTCATAAGAATAATTGAGGTTGCTGAAAACACCCAGATCCCGGGTTGTATTTTCAGTGCCTGAAGGGCGGCCATTGAGCATATACTGTCTGGCGAAAATGATATCCTCCATGTAGTCGTTAGGAAAACCTTCCGCCTGGAATGTGGTAGACCGGTTCATCTGCTGGGTCATATTGGCGCCCAGAGTGAGGTAAAGAAAATGATCGGCAAATGATTTTGAATAACCGGCAAAGAGGTCGCCTGTGATATTCGTTCTTCTGCCATCAGTGTACACATATTGTCCCTTGCGCCTGATCAGGTCAGCTGTGGTATAGTTGAGGAAGGCAGTGTGGCTGGCAGGATAGAACAGTTCCGTAGTGGATTCCTGGTTACTGTAACCTACGCGGGCAGTGAGGCGCAGCTCTTTGGTGGCCTGGTATTCGGCATAAAAGTTATTGTTGACCTGGGAGTACCTGTCAAAGTTTTTGGTGTTGATCGTAGCATTCCACATGGGATTGCCAACCGGTGAACCGATGATCAGATTTTCTCCGGCGATCTTTGTGATGTTACCATTCACATCCGTAGGTCTGAAGTATGGGTTCATGCGCGTATAATCGCTGAAGCTGCCCCAGGGAGATTCGGTTCCTTTGTTGAACACCACATCGATGATATTTCGGAACTGCCATTTCCGGGTGCGATAGGAAAGCGTAACAGCGCCTGAAACGGTATTGCGGCTGGAGCCTTTCATACCACCGGGAACATCGTTGTACTGAAAATCCAGGCCGTACCTGAGCTGGTCACTGCCGCCTTCCGCAAACAATGAATGCTTTTGTCCGAAACCGGTACGAAGTGGCTTGCTCTTCCAGTCGGTATTCACGCCGCGCATCACTTCTTCCAGTATCCTGTTGTATTCCTGATCAAATGCATATTGCTGATCGGCAAAAAAAACATTATTGAGCCTTTGGGGATTGTACAAGCCTCCGTTCTTTTCCACTGCCAGCTTTTCTGCGGCATTGGTGAGGTTGTAGCTGCTAAGATCAGGGGCCACCATATTGAGGTTGCCGGTATAGGTAAGCTGGATCTTTCCGGCTTTGGGTTTCTGAGTTTCTATCACCACCACCCCATTGGCAGCTTTGGAACCGTAGATGGCTTTGGCAGCGGCATCTTTCAGCAGGGTGATGCTTGATACCCTTGTCATATCAAGGTCTATCACTCTTACTATGCTTACTTCAAATCCGTCGAGGATGAAGAGGGGCTGGTTGGGATTGGTCTGGTATTCTCCTTTAAGGTCAGGGAAACCGGATTGTCCGCGTAATTGAATTTCCGGCAGCGCATTGGGATTGGAGCCGTTGGCCAGGTTCTCCACCAGGTTGAAAGTGGGATCAAGATTCTTGAGGCTTTGCAGTACGTTCACGTTCCCAACTTTCTGCAGGTCTTCTTTGGTATAGGTTTGTGCAGCGCCGGTAAAACTTTCTGCTTTTCGGGTATAGATACCCGTTACTACCACATCTTCCATTTTTACCTCGGTTGCTCTCATCATAATGATGAGATTACCTGGTTTTATTTCCACTTCTTTGGGATCGAAACCTACATAACTGATCACCAGTTTGCCACCCAGGGGTAAACCTGCGAAAATGAACTTCCCACCCTCTTTGGTGCTGACTCCCCTATTGGCCACACCTTTGAGAAGTACAGAGGCACCGTTGACAGGTTCCCCCTTTTCATCCACCACCTTTCCGTATACAGTTACATTCTTTGGAATGGTATCAGAATTAATTATCTGCAGCCTGGGATCCGGTACCAGTAAGGGTTTCCGTGACAGGATGATGGTCTTCCCTTCTATCAGGTATTTCAGTGGCTGGTCCTTCAGGGTCATCTGCAGGAATGCATCCAGGGGCATATCCTTGATGGAAATGGTAACAGGCCTGGTATCGGCCAGTACTTCCCGGTTGGCAAAAACGAAGTAGCCCGTTTGTTTTTTGATGACCTGGAAAACTTTGGTGAGCGGAATATTTTCTCCTGAAAACGTGATCTTCTGTGCAATGCCATTGGCATACACGTTCAGGAATACCATTGAGAGGAATACCGCAGTCAGATTGATTTTCATCAGTAAGTTCCTTTTCATGGCCGGTGACAGGCTGAAAGTAACTGGTGCCCCGGCCATTTTTTTGGTTCTGTACAACAGGCTCCGGAACCACCAGCACCCGCGTGACGCGAGGCGCCAACGGGACCAGGCCCCATAAGCAGTTTTTTGCATAAATTGCATTGTTTGGTTGAAAAAACGGAATTAGTACGCTGTTTTGGTGCAACTGAACATCGCCGGGAGTGTACCACCACTTCCGGTTCTGTTTTTTAGTGATCGCTGTTAATTACTCATAGCAGTTGGAATATTTAAAAGGTTCAGGGTTGTACGATCAACCGGCGGTTATTTTCCAGCCGGAAATGAACATTGGTGGCTTCCAGTGCTTTGAGAACCCCGGCCAGGCTGATATCCCGGCTCATCTCACCCACGAAATGGATATCAGGAATACCGGTTTCATACACTACTTCAATATCATACCAGCGCGTGAGTTGACGCATCACCTCCTGCAGGCTGGCGCCTTCAAAATTGAAAGCTCCGTATCGCCAGGCCATCACTTTATCGATATCGGCCTGCTTTACTGATAAAGTCTTTGATCCATTATTCTCCAATTGCGCCTGCTGACCAGGCTTCAGCATCACACTGCTTTCCGATAGTGAGTTGTTGCTGTTCATCCTTACTGATCCTTCCAGCAGTGTGGTGCTGATCCGGGGCTCATCCGCATATCCATTCACATTGAAACTGGTCCCCAGCACCTGTACTTCCGCCTTGTCTTTTATTTTTACGAAGAAGGGCTTTGCCTTGTTGCCCGCCACTTCAAAATACGCTTCGCCTGTGATCAGCACCCTGCGCTCGTTTCCATCGAAAGCTGTAGGAAAAGTGATGGAACTGGCGGCGTTCAGCCATACCCTGGTGCCATCGGGCAGCGTTACATTGAACTGCCTGCCTTTAGGGGTCTGCATGGTATTATATTGTTGCACGCCGGTTTCTCCTTTTTCATTATCTGCATACAGCAGCTGTCCGTTGTTCAATACTACTTCAGTGCCGTTCTCGTTGGCGATGGTGCCGTTACCCAGACTATCCAGCACTACTTTCCGGCCGTCGGCCAGTGTAAGGATGGCGCCATCGCGGCCGGGAGCGATATCGGTTTTGGATTGGGCAATTCCTGTATCTGGCTGTTTGTCTTTCAGGCCCGATCTCCAGAAATATGTGCCGGCTGTAAGCAGCAGCAATACAGCGGCAGCCCATCCCCATCTGCGGAGGAAATGGATCCGGTGAACAGGGGCCTGTGCGTTCAATGCGGGTTTATCCGCACGTGTGGCCCGTTGCAGTAAAGGCAGCAAGCTGTCATCCGTATCATCCGAGGCATAAACCTCGCCACCGGCGGCTTCAAAAGCCGCCAGTACTGCGGGCTCAAACTCAGGCTGCCGGAGGATCAGGTAGAATTCTTCCTGCTCTTCTGCTGTCAGTTGGTTGGCAACAAACTGCCCTGCCAGGTATTGTAATCGTTCTTTGTTCATAAGATTATAATAAGGATGCACCTCGGTAATGAAGTGTCATGCCTGTTTTAAAAGTTTTTTTTATGATTCTTAAAATTTAGCCGGCAGCAGCAGGGAGATCAGTACAAGCGGAAGCGGTCCGAGTTGGTCCCGGATACTTTTGATTGCGGCGCTGAGGCTGTTGCGGACATGACCATGACTGAGGTTGAGCCGGTCAGCTATTTCTTTGGCATTGAGGCCTTCCACCCTGTTGAGCTCGTAGATGGTCCTTCGCTGTTCGGGCATGGCATCGATACATTGCCGGATCTTCTGCTGTAATTCTTTGAAGCCGATGGTCTGGGAAACCTTTTCATCTTCTGCAAGAGGTAAGGCAAGTGCGGAAAGGCGCTTGTCGTATGCTGCATTTTTGCGAAGGTACATGAGGCTTTCGTTGAGTGTGACCTTTTTCAGCCAGGCGGGCAGGTTTTCCACTTGAGGAAGTTCTTCGCGGTGCAGCCAGAGTTTGATGAACACTTCCTGCATTACGTCCTGATAAGCAGCCTGATCCTGCACCACCTTGCGCGCCAGGATGCCCATAGACGTAGCGTAACGCCTGAAGAGCGCAGTAAACGCCTGTTCATCACCGGCGGCGATGAGCAGGATCAGTTCCCTGTCCCGGACTTCATTATCCCAGTTTTTATGGGGCATGCAGGTTAATTTGGCAGTGTTGCTATCAAGCTACAATATTACCGCAAACCGTTGAATTGGAAGCGGTCAATTGTATCTGCCCCTTGATTGCGCCAGGCTCCGGAGCGCCGGCTGGCACAATTATTTTATTGCTGTTGAAAAAAGAGAATATGGACAGCATCAACCGCCAGCAAGAGGAGAAAAACCACCAGGACCTGCAGGGACGCGAAGCGGGCCTTAAGATCAAAGAGCTTTTTGAAAAGGCAAAGACCTGCTTTTTCTGTACCGGCATCCAAACGGGCGAACCCTTCATTCCTCGCCCGATGACAGTACAGAAAGTGGATGAATCAGGCACCTGCTGGTTCCTCAGTGCCACCGACAGTCATAAGAATGCGCAGATCGAAAAAGACCCCATGGTGCAGATACTTTTTCAGGGAGGTACTTATTCGGAATTTGTAACACTTTATGGAGAAGCCAGTATCACAACTGATAAAGCACTGATCAAAGAATTGTGGGAGCCATTGTTCAAGACCTGGTTTACGGAAGGAGAAGATGATCCCAGGATCTCGGTGATCAGGTTTGTGCCGGAAGAGGGATATTACTGGGATACGAAGAGTAACCAGGTGATTGCTTTTGCAAAGCAGATGATTGGAGCGTTGACGGGTAAGACGCTGGATGATTCGATTGAGGGTAAGTTGAGCAAGTGAGAAGGGATGCCCATTGAATAAAGGCCTCCCAACCGTTTAATAACTTAATCAAACCGTTCAATAACCGGATTCTTGCCACGCGTACCCCCTACACCATCTTTGCTCCATAAGAGCTGATCAACCAATCGCCAGCAGAGGTCTATCTACATAGCAGGTCGCACGTTCACACGGGCGACTTCTTTTTTTCCCTTACATTTGACCTGCCCAAATATTGCTGCCCCATGAAACCCATCCGACTTTACGAGCTCATCCACATCGACGAATACTCCGCCACTCCCAAATATCTCCAACTGACCAACTCCATTCTCACCGCCATTGAAAATGGAAAACTCGGTCAGGATGATATGTTGCCCAGCATCAACGAACTTAGCTTTGAACTGGAAATTTCCCGCGACACCGCCGAAAAAGGATACAAGCACCTCAAAAAGATCGGCATCATCGGCTCCGTTCCCGGCAAAGGATATTATATCGCCAACGCCAGCCCCGGCAGGAAACTCAGGATCTGCCTCTTCTTCAACAAACTCAGCGCACACAAAAAGATCATTTACGATTCATTCGTGGCAGCACTCGGCGAAAATGCCGTGATCGATTTTTACATCTATAACAATGATTTCAGCCTCTTCAAAAAACTGCTCCTGCCCAAGCTGGATCAATACTCACATTATGTGATCATACCTCACTTCATCGAAGGTGTGGAAAGCGCCCGCGAGATCATCAACACTATCCCCAAAGAAAAACTTGTGCTGCTCGACAAACAACTCACCGGCATCACCGGAGCATATGCCGCCGTGTACGAGAACTTTGAAAAAGATATCTACCACGCCCTGGAACAGGCCAACGAGCACCTAAGCAAATACCATACGCTGAAACTGATCTTCCCGGAAAAGAGCTACTTCCCTACTGAGATCATTGCCGGTTTCGAGCGCTTTGCCCAGGAATATGCTTTCACCTACAAGCTGGTCTACGATATCGGGCACGAGCCCATCCAGGAAGGTGAAGTGTATATCAATCTCATGGAAGATGATATGGTCACGCTCATAGAAAGGATCGTTTCCCAGAAACTGGAAGTGGGCAAAAAAGTGGGTGTGATCTCCTACAACGAAACCCCGCTCAAGAAGATCATCCTTGACGGTATCACCACCATCTCCACTGACTTCCACGCCATGGGAACCCTCACGGCCGAAATGATCCTCAATAGCCGTAGAGATCACCTGGAGGTCCCTTTCTACTTTACCCACCGTCCCAGTCTCTGACCATGACAGTCCATGACAGCCGTATTTAGTTGAACCGTTATTTTTGTTTACATCCGCCAGCGGATCGTTTGCCAACCAGAAAAAACTAAATGCTGTCCATATGGGAGTTATCCTGGGAGTACTATTTCATTTCATCGGAGGCTTTGCTTCCGGAAGTTTTTATATCCCTTACAAAAAAGTCCGCGGCTGGGCCTGGGAAAGCTACTGGATCACCGGCGGTTCATTTTCCTGGCTGGTGGTGCCCGTTATAGCAGCGGCCCTCACCGTACCGGACTTCACCGGTATCATCGCCAATACAGATAGTGGCACTATCTTCTGGAGCTACCTGCTGGGATTGCTCTGGGGCATCGGCGGCCTCACCTTCGGATTGAGCATGCGTTACCTTGGTATTTCCCTGGGAATGGCCGTGGCACTGGGTTTCTGCTCGGCCTTCGGAGCATTGATCCCTCCCATTTACATGGACCTTTTCAGTGATGACAACGCACATACCTTCTCCGCCATGATGCAAACCAGTAAGGGCATCTTCGTGATCCTGGGTGTGGCAGTATGCCTGTTGGGTATCGTGGTATGCGGCAAGGCAGGGATGATGAAAGAAAAGGAATTACCGGAAGAGAATAAAAAGGCCGCAGTAAAGGAGTTCAATCTTCGCAAAGGCCTGACCGTGGCAGTTTTCTCAGGTATCCTCAGCGCCTGTATGAGTTTTGCCATTACAGCCGCCAAACCCATGGCTGATGCTGCGGTAGCTAAAGGCGCCAATCCGCTTTTTCAGAATAATGTGAGTTATATAGTGATCATGCTCGGAGGCTTCACCACCAATTTCATCTGGTGCATATACCTCAATACAAAGAATAAATCATTCAGCAACTATACTGATAAACGCACGCCGTTGCTCAACAACTATTTCTTTTCAGCACTGGCCGGACTTACCTGGTTCCTGCAATTTTTCTTCTACGGAATGGGAGAAAGCAAACTCAAGAACGACGCCAGCTCCTGGATCCTTCATATGGCTTTCATCATCCTGGTATCCGGCCTGTGGGGACTGGCGCTGAAAGAATGGAAAGGTGTAAGCAGCAAAACATACAGAACCATTGCAGCCGGTATCGTTATCATCATCTTATCGGTTGTACTTGTAGGTTATGGTAATTCACTGGCAGAATAAAATTCTATAAATAATACAAAGACTTTATGTCAGCAGAAACAAAAGAAACACAGTTCAGGCACGTAAGTTATCTCTGGGATAACAAAAAGGCCGCGGAACTGGAAGGAGATGAAGTGGCATTATTGATCTATCGTTCCAATTTACTGGGAGCCGATCTGAGGCTCACCAACTATGGCGGCGGAAATACATCCTGCAAAGTAACAGCCAAAGATCCGCTCACAGGAGAAAGTACGGAAGTGATGTGGGTGAAAGGCTCAGGTGGCGATCTCGGCACTTTGAAGAAAAGCGGCCTGGCCGCCCTCTATACCGATCGCCTGCGCAGCCTGCAACAGGTGTACCGCGGCATTCAGCATGAAGATGAAATGGTGGAACTTTTCAATCATTGTATCTTTGACCTGCAATCAAAAGCGCCCAGCATCGATACTCCTCTTCATGGATTCCTTCCATTCAAACATATCGATCACCTACACCCTGATGCAGCCATCGCTATCGCAGCTGCAAAAGATGGAAAGCGCATTACACAGGAACTCTTTGGTGGCACTATCGGATGGGTGGAATGGCAACGTCCGGGCTTCGACCTGGGCCTGCAGCTGAAACGCTGTCTGGATGAGCATCCCGGCATCCGTGGCATCATGCTCGGATCTCATGGTCTCTTCACCTGGGGCGATACCGCATACGAAAGTTATATCAATACCCTTGAAGTGATAGAACGCTGCGCCGCTTACATCGATGAACATACCAAAAAGAAAATCATTTTCGGAGGACGGCAACGCGAGGCCCTGCCAGCAGAACAACGGCAGGCGCAGGCCGCAGCCCTGATCCCCGTTCTCCGTGGATACTGCTCTTCCAATACTTCCATGATCGGGCACTTCACCGACGATGAAAGAGTGTTGCAGTTCATCAACTCCAAAGACCTTGGCAGGCTGGCTCCGATGGGAACCAGCTGTCCTGATCACTTCTTACGTACCAAGATAAGTCCGCTGGTGCTGGAAATAAGTCCGGATGCCGATTGCAGCAATCCGGAAACGTTAAAAGAGACCCTGGACAAACAATTCAGCAGTTACCGGCAGTTTTATGCGGACTACTATAACAAATGCAAACATGCGAACAGTCCGGCCATGCGCGATGCCAACCCGGTTGTGATCCTCTGGCCCGGTGTAGGGATGTTCACATTTGCAGTGAATAAGCAGACAGCCCGCGTGGCAGCTGAGTTCTACATCAATGCCATCAATGTGATGCGTGGTGCGGAAGCCATCTCCCAATACACATCATTGCCTGCACAGGAAGCCTTCAATATCGAGTACTGGTTACTGGAGGAAGCCAAGCTGCAACGCATGCCCAAACCGAAATCGCTCAGTGGGCGTATTGCATTGATCACCGGTAGTGCGGGTGGTATAGGAAAGGCCATCGCAAAGAAATTCGCAGACGAAGGCGCTTGCGTGGTGATCAATGATAATGATGCCGGCAGGCTTGCAGAAGCGGAACAGGAATTTGCGGATAAATATGGAAAAGATGTATATATAGCCGTGCAGCTAGACGTCACCGATAGTGCCACAATTAAGAATGCTATCAGTAAAGCAAATCTTTCTTTCGGTGGCATAGATATTGTGGTAAATTGCGCCGGCCTCTCCATTTCAAAACCTATCGAAGAACATACGGAAGCTGACTGGGACCTCCTCTATGATGTACTGGTCAAAGGTCAGTTCCTGGTAACTCAACTGGGAATCGACATCATGCGTAAACAGCACAAAGGAGGTGATGTGATCAATATCGTCAGCAAGAACGCACTTGTTTCCGGCCCGAACAACGCAGCATATGGTTCCGCAAAAGCAGCACAGCTGCACCTGAGCAGGCTCAATGCTGCTGAGCTCGGCAAAGACGGGATCAGGGTGAACGTTGTGAACCCGGATGCCGTGATACTGGACAGTAAGATCTGGGCCGGCGATTGGGCTGCAGGAAGAGCGAAGGCTTATGGAATTTCGGTGGAAGAGCTTCCCTCCTTTTATGCCAGGCGCACTTTATTGAATGAGATCATCCTGCCGGAAGATATTGCAAATGCATGTTATCTGTTTGTAGGTGGTCTCATGAATAAATCAACTGGCAATGTACTGAATGTTGACGGCGGCATTGCCATGAGCTTTGTAAGATAAAAACCTAATCCGGGAGATTCCCGTACCAAAACTGTAACGTATGCAACTTGCCAGGAACCACATTGCAGACCATAACCAGGCAATGCTGGGTAGCCATGAAAGACAAATGCAATATCTCAGGGGAGAGATTGCCAACACAGACCAGATCATTTCTAAACTGGCGGCATTCCAGGTGGCCATTCCCAGCTGGGCCCTGGGCACAGGCGGCACCCGCTTCGGAAGATTTTCCGGTGGCGGCGAGCCCCGGAACCTGGAGGAAAAGATCGAAGACATCGGTCTGCTCCATTCGCTCAACTGCAGCAGCGGCGCCATCTCCCTGCATATCCCCTGGGATATCCCAACAGATGCCGCAGCTATCCGTCAACTGGCCGCGCAACATGGCATCCGGTTCGACGCGATGAACTCCAACACCTTCCAGGATCAACCGGGTCAGGAAGCCAGTTACAAATTCGGATCATTGCAGCACGTAAGCAAGGCCGTTAGGAAGCAGGCCATTCAGCACAATATAGAGGTCATCCAACATGGCGTGGAGCTTGGCTCCGAAAGCCTCACGGTCTGGCTCGCAGACGGCAGTTGCTTTCCCGGACAGCTGAATTTCCGCCAGGCATTTCAGAATGTATATGAAAGCCTGCAGGAGATCTACGCCGCCCTGCCTTCCAACTGGAAACTCTTTGTGGAATACAAAGCCTTTGAACCGAATTTCTATTCCACTACGGTGGGCGACTGGGGACAGAGTTATCTCTATGCCAGCAAGCTGGGCCCCAAAGCCCATACCCTGGTGGATCTCGGCCATCATCATCCTAATGTGAACATAGAGCAGATCGTTGCATTGCTGCTGATGGAAGGCAAACTCGGAGGTTTCCATTTCAATGATTCCAAGTATGGTGATGATGACCTCACAGTAGGCAGCATCAAGCCTTATCAGTTATACCTCATCTTCCGTGAACTGGTTGACGGTATGGATGCCAAAGGCCTGGACCATGCAACCGGACTGGGCTGGATGATCGATGCCTCGCACAATGTAAAAGATCCGCTGGAGGACCTGCTGCAGTCCGTGGAAGCTATCATGATCGCTTATGCGCAGGCATTGCTCTGTGATGCCAAAGCACTGGAATCAGCACGCGAAGCCAATGATGTGGTAGCCGCACAGGAGCTGCTGCAATCGGCCTACCGTACAGATGTGCGCGCACTGGTGGCCGCAGCAAGGCTCCGCAACGGCGGAGCGCTGGATCCGCTGAAACTCTACCGCAGCGCGGCAGTACGCCAGCAACTGATCAAGGAAAGAGGTAACAAAAGCACTGCTACAGGACTCTGATGAAACCGAAACCAGTAATTGCCGTATTCGATATTGGCAAGACCAATAAAAAACTGTTCCTGTTCAATGAACAGTACCAGTCTGAATTTGAACGCACCACCCGCTTCTCCGAAACCATGGATGAAGATGGTGATCCCTGCGAGCACCTGGAAAGCCTCCGGCTTTTCATACTGGACTCCCTGCGCGATGTAACTGCCATGGAACAATTTGAAGTGAAGGCAGTCAACTTCACGGCTTATGGAGCCAGCTTCGTGTACATCGATACTGATGGAGAACCACTCACACCCCTGTACAATTATCTAAAACCATACCCTTCTACACTACAGCAGGAATTGTATAGTACTCATAATGGTGAGGCTCTGTTTGCGCTGGAGACTGCATCGCCGGCGTTGGGCTCCCTTAACTCCGGCTTGCAGTTACTCCGGTTGAAAAAAGAAAAACCTTCTTTCTTCAGCAAAATGCAATACGCGCTCCACCTGCCACAATACCTGGCATACCTGGTAACAGGCAAAGCTTTCTCAGATCTCACCAGCATCGGCTGCCATACTGCCCTCTGGGATTTCAACAAACAACAATACCATCAGTGGACCGTTGATGAGCACATCCGGCAAAAACTGGCACCCATCGCCAGCCATCAAGAGGTCTATCCTGTAAAAGATCCGATCAGTAACAAACTGATCCGCTCAGGTATCGGGCTGCACGACAGTTCCAGTGCACTCATCCCCTACCTGCTGACTTTTCCCGGCCCCTTTGTACTGATCTCCACCGGAACCTGGAGCATCAGCCTGCATCCGTTCAACAACACGCCGCTCACTGAAGAAGAACTGCAGCAGGACTGCCTTTGCTACCTCAGCTGGGAAGGCCATCCGGTAAAGGCTTCCAGGTTATTCTCAGGTCAGTTCCATGAAGAACAGGTAAAAAGAATTGCTGCCCATTTCGGACAACAGGCATCACGATATAACAATATTCAGCCAGATAAGGATATTATCCGGTTATTGCTTAACGTTATACTGCCGAAGCAGACTACAGAAAGCGATCTGTCGCCCCCCTCGCTGCAATTCCACAACAGGGAAGTGAAAGATTTTGAAGACGATATCACTGCCTATCACCAGCTGATGGTTGACATCGTCAGTGCACAGGTCAGGAGCACGGCACTGCTGTTGAAAGACAAGCCCGTGAAAACGATCTATGTAGATGGAGGTTTCAGTAGAAATGAGCTCTTCATGCATCTTCTTTCAATCCATTTCCCTCATATCAGCATATACGCTGCATCCATGGCACAGGCAACAGCCATCGGTGCGGCACTGGCGATCCACCGGTACTGGAATACAGGCCCCTTACCGGAAAATCTCATCGCTTTGCAGCATATTCATCCTGGTTGACATAAAGCTTATCGGGAATGAACGCCATGTTTATTGTACTGATCACAATGCTGCTGTATACAAAACCAGAATTTGATGTATCGGCTGAAACCCGCAACAGCAGTACAGTGCAGGATAGTTAAACGGATAGTAACTTATATTTTCACAACGTAATCGAAACATTTTTTTCCAAAAACGAAACGCTGTTTGTATGAAATTGAACCCCCGGCACATCAGGCAACTCAGCTTATGGCCCAACAGAATAATAGTCTTATTCTGTGCTTTATTATTTACCTGCACCCAAGCCCTTGCCCAGGATGCCGGCAATATGATCACCGGCAAAGTATCACTCAGTTCAGGAGGTGATGTTGCAGGAACCACTGTTCAGGTTAAAGGTGATAAAAAAGGCGTAAGCACTGATGCTGAAGGAAACTTCAGGATTTCCGCTCCCAGAAATGCTATCCTCGTATTCAGCCGCATCGGTTCCAAAACCGTAGAAATAAAATTGAATGGCCAGTCTGTTCTCAATGTTACACTGGAGCCTGCAGACAATAGTCTTGACCAGGTGGTAGTAGTAAGTTATGGTAAACAGAAGGCCAGGAATATCACCGGCGCCATCGGCAAGATCAACACCAACGAATTGGCAGATATCCCTGCTGCGGAATTCGGTCAGAGACTGAATGGTAAAACCGCCGGTCTTCAGATCAACCAGGTAACAGGGCGTCCCGGTCAGGCTATGACGTTCCGTATCCGTGGTGCTGCTTCCATGGGCGGTGGTAACGGTCCTTTGTTTGTAGTGGACGGACAGGTGATCACAGGTGACGTAAACACCATCAACCCTGATGATATAGAAAGCATCAGCGTGCTGAAAGATGCCGCCGCTGCTGCATTGTATGGCTCACGCTCCAGCAATGGCGTGATCCTCATCACTACCCGGCAGGCAAAAGCAGGACGCACCAATGTGTCGTTCAGCACTTATTACGGATGGCAATCCGTTCCTGAGCGTGGCAGGCCCGATCTTATGAACGCGCGCGAATTCGCTTCTTTCATGAAAGGCTATTACGAAGACAAAACAAAATATGAAGGTTATACAGGTGGTATCCCTGCAGATTATGCAGATCCATCCAAATACGGCGAAGGCACAGACTGGTATGATGCATTGCTGAGAACAGCTCCTATCAATAATTACACTTTTAATATCTCCAGTGGCAACGAAAAAGTTTCAACCAGTGTTACGGCTACCTATTTCAGCCAGGAAGGTGTGATGAAAAATACAGGTGTTGAACGCTTTTCATTCCGTGCCAATACAGAATTCAAGCCGCTCGACGGACTGAAGCTCGGTTTCAATATCGCTCCAACTTACCAGGTAGATAAGAACACAACCGGCAATACCGATGGTAACAGGCAGATCCTTGGCCTGGGCATCATCGCTTCTCCAATTGTGAATCCTTATCAGGCCGATGGCAGCTGGACTCCCAAAGGAGGTTCCTTTGGTATGTACACTATGGCCAATCCGCTGCAACAACTGAGCATCCTGGAATACAATCAGAAGATCTTCCGTACGCTTGGCAACCTGTATGTAGATCTTGAACTGCTGAAAGGGCTGCATGTAAAACCATCACTCAGTATTGATGTGGCTTCACAGGACTTCAACTATTTCCGCGGTTCACAGTACGGCGGTTTTGGTGCTGCTCCTCCTAATACCAATATTACGGCAGGTAACAGCTCTTACAACTCCGTATCATGGCTTACGGAAAATCTGATCACTTACGAAAAACAGATCGGCAATCATAGCTTTGATGTGCTGGGTGGTTACTCTTACCAGTACTACGACAGAAACTTCCGGAGCATGAGCGGCAGCAACCTGCCCAATGACCTGATCCATGTTGTGAATGTTGCAGGTGCCACACTCGGAGCCAACTCCAACAATACAGAATGGAACCTGATCTCTTATCTCGGCCGTTTCAACTACAACTACGACAATAAATATTTCTTCAATTTCAATATCCGTCGGGATGGCGCTTCCCGCTTTGCCCCACTGCGCAAATGGGGTACCTTTCCCTCCGTGTCGGTGGGTTGGGTAGCCAGTGATGAAAACTTCTTCCCGAAGAACAATGTGGTGAATTTCCTGAAGATCAGGGCCAGTTATGGTAAGCAGGGCAATATGGCTTTCCCCAATGATTACCCGTATCTCACTTACCTGAGCTCCACACCGTATGTGAATGAATCAGGCACCAGCCAGCCAGGCTTCTCTATCGGTACTTTCGGTAATACAAGATTGAGCTGGGAGAATACCGTACAGCTTGATCTCGGCCTGGAAGCCAATCTCCTCAACAACAGACTGACCTTTGCGTATGACTTCTTTACGAAAGAGACCTATGACATGCTGACTACCGTTCAGATCCCTTCCTACTCCGGTTTCACCAGCATGACGTCCAACGCAGCACGCTTCCGCATCTGGGGCCACGAATTCTCACTGAGCTCAAAGAACCTCACAGGAGCGCTTACCTGGAATACAAACTTCAACCTTACCCTGATGGATAACAAAGTACTTGAACTGTACAATAATATCCCTCTCGGCGGCACCAACAAATACAATGATTACAACAGGCTGGCCGTGGGCAGACGCATCGGCGAGTTCTGGGGTTATGTATTCGATGGATTGTATTCAGCAGCTGATATGACGGATACCAAGGTAGCCAAAGCCGCTTATGCTGCTGAAGGAACCAGCAAGATGAGGAATATGGATGGTAATACCGTGATCGATGGTAACGACAGGACCTATATCGGCAACCCCAACGTTCGTTATATTGTAGGCATCACCAACGATTTCAAATACAAGAACTGGGACTTCACCATCGTGGCATCCGGCTCAGGTGGCAACCAGATCATGGACATCAACAAACAGAATACCGTAAACATCGATGGCATTTTCAATGTAGAGAAAAGCATGGCCAACGTATGGCGTTCACCATCCAACCCCGGCGATGGCAAAACACCACGTACACTGGTTAACAGCACCGAGCTCTACCGTCTGGCCAACAGCAACTGGGTATTTGATGCTGACTATATCACCATCAGGAATATCTCTCTGGGATATACGCTGCCGCTCAACAGGATCAAATACCTGAAATCACTGCGCTTGTATGCTGCTGCCAACAATATGTGGGTGATCACAAAGTATCCCGGTCAGAACCCTGAAGGCAATGATGCAAGAGGTAATTCCATCGCTTTCGGTATCGACAATGGAAACTTCCCGATTCCCAGGACCGTGCAGATCGGCGCCAACATCAATTTCTAAAATTGCCTACCGGCTAAATCATTGTTTATCGTATGAAACTGAAATATATTTCAATCGCAATTGCAGGTATGGCCATTGCCAGTTCCTGTAAAAAAGGCACACTGGAACTCTATCCCGAGGGAAGCGTTACCACGGCCAATTACTATAAATCCACTGCAGACTTTCAACTGGCCGTAACCGGCGCCTATGTTCCCCTGCGGAACATCGCAGAGTTCGCCTTCTTCATCGATGAGATGAGATCAGACAATACACACTACGAATACAACAGCAAAGACCGTGGTGGACTGGGTTATGAGCAACTGGCCGATTTCATGGACGATGCACAGAACGGCGTTACCGGTAACCGCTGGATCGCCGGCTTCCAGGGTATCGCACGCTGCAATACCATTCTCAGCAGGCTCAACAAGATCAGCTTCACCATGGCTGATGCTGACAAAAAACAGATCACTGCTGAATCGAAAGCACTGAGAGCACACTACTACTTTGATCTCGTTCGTCACTTCGGCCCCCTGCCATTGGTACTGGAAGAGATCACTGATCCTGAAAAGATCTACAGGCATCGAACAGGTGTTGACAGCATTTATAACCAGATCATTGCTGATTTTACGGATGCGATCGCACTCTTCGGAGCGCCCACCATCCCCAGCTCTGCCAGGATCAACAAGGCCTCTGCTTCTGCTGAGCTCGGCCTGGTGTACATGAACCTCAAGCAATGGGATAAAGCAGTTCCCCTGCTGCAATATGTATATAATGCAGGATATGATCTGCTGGACAACTACCGGGATGTTTTTGATCCCGCCAAGAAACTCAACAAGGAAAGTATCTGGGAAGTACAATACAAAGCCGGCAACGAAGGTCATCAGAGTTTCTTCATCTACCGTTTCATTCCTGTAATGCCTAACACCACGGTAATGATGGGCATCAACTTCAACAACGTGAACGGTGGCTGGAATATCCCGACCGATGATCTGCTGGCCCAGTATGATGTGAAAGACAAACGCCTCAACAACTCAGTAGGTATCGTTGAAGGAAAGATGAATGCCAATATTGAGTTTGTGGCAGACAGTGTGATCCAGCGAGATATCAGAACTTACACCACACCGGCAGGTTCCGTAAGCCAGCGTTTTGTAAAGAAATACTACTATCCTCCTTACACATTACCAGGCTACAACACAGGTCAGAACTGGCCCCTGTTCCGTTTCGGCGGCATATGCCTCCTGCTGGCCGAAGCCCTCAATGAGAACAACCAGTCGTCCGATGCTCTCACTCCCCTCAACCGCGTAAGGTTCAGGGCAGGCCTGGACGATATCCTCACTACCGATCAGGGCCAACTGCGCGATATCATCATGAAGGAGCAACGCCTTGAGCTCGCATTCGAGAACTACCGCTGGCCTGACCTGGTGCGTACCGGTAAAGCGGCCGCAGTGATGACGGCACATGGCGCCGACATGAAAGCGAAATATCCTTATCTCAGCGCCAGCTCATACAATGTAACGGCTAAGAAATATATCTACCCCGTTCCATTCCGTGAGATGCAGCTGAATCCAACCTGGACTCCAAACGATTATTAATCCGGCTACCAACCTGGCGGGAACCGTACCCCGCCAGGTTATATTCTTCAAACACTCACACATCCTGAAAATTTTTGCGCATGAACCACGAACTCACCAAAGACCAGATCGACTTCTACCAGACCAATGGTTTCATCGTTATAGATAATTTCCT
>NZ_JBQCGW010000275.1:0-4619 GCF_051955275.1 Pseudobacter sp.
CCTGGCCTGCTTTCTGGCTGATGCCGGTAGATAACGAATATGGGTTCTGGCCGAAAAGCGGCGAGATAGATATCCTTGAGCATGTGGGGAATAATTTCGGAAAAGCCATGTGTGCGCTGCATACGGAAAATAAGAACTGGACAAACGGCGGCAACCTCGGTGGCAACCAGATCATGCCTGACGTGGATGTTGCTTATCATACGTATGGCGTTGAATGGTCTCCGGACTCTATACGGTTTACGCATGATGGAATTGGTTTTTATACGTATGTGAATCCCAAAACCGATTGGAAGGACTGGCCCTTTGATAAGCCATTCTTTGTGATCCTGAATGTGGCCATCGGCGGAGGCATGGGTGGCGCTATCACGGATGCCGACTGGCCGGATAGTATGCAGGTGGATTATGTCCGGATTTATCAGAAAGGCTTAGGTACGCCTGTATTGGATTCTATCCGGATCACACCGGCGGATGTATCCGTATTACCGGGGAAAGTGCAGCCCTTCACTGCCAAAGTGCTGGACCAGAATGGTCATGTAATGAATGGCGTTACGCCGGTGTGGAGTATCACAGGCACAGGAAATACCATTACCAGCGCCGGTGTTGCCACCATTCAAAGCAGTGGGGTAGTAACGGCAACGGTTACCAGTGATACCGTTACGAAATCCGGATCAACGTTCATCAACGTGAGGCCCACGAATTACAAACCGATCCCTGCGAGAATAGAAGCGGAGGCATTTGATAATACCAATATCTGTTGTACAGAAAATACGGCTGATACCAGCGGTGTGCTGAACGTGAGTTATATCGGCAACGGGAGCTGGCTTGAATACGATATCGATGTGCCGGACTCAGCTGCATACCGCATCCGGTTCAGGGTGGCCGCCAACAGCGCCGCTACGGTGGATGTAAGAATAGATACTGCATTGTTGTCCACTGTTCAGATCCCCATTACGGGTGGCTGGCAGACCTGGAAAACAGTGGTGTCTGCTCCGATTGTATTCGGGCCCGGACATAAAACGATCCGGATCACTTCCTCTGCGTCTGGGTGGAACTTCAACTGGCTGCAGATCGTAGACGCTGCAGGTCACCAGGTGCAAAGCATGGCTATACAACCGGATAGCGCAAGAATACTGGTGGGGGAAACTTTACAGCTGAAAGCCATCGGGCGTGACCAGTACAATAATTATATCATGCTCAGTCCTTCACCGGTATGGTCAGTTAACAACAGTCATGGCCAGGTGAGTGCCGGCGGTTTATTCACGAGTGATTCTGCCGGTACTTATATTGTAACAGCAGTCTCCGGTTTGTTAAGCGATACTGCTGTTGTGCGTGTTTTAGGTACTCCCGAACTGACTTATATCCGGATCACACCGGATACACTGGTTGTGCCTGTTGGCGCATCGCAGCAGTTCACGGCTAAAGGCTATGATCAGTATGATGCGCAGGTGCCACTGACGGATTCTGTATACTGGACTGTGACTGGCGCGGGAAACTCTATCAGCAACAGTGGTTTACTGAGTGCTGGTCTTACGCCCGGCACTTATACCATAACGGCCATCTCCGCAGGTAAGTCAGGAACTTTATCTGTGCAAACGGGTTATACCTGTACGGTCAATAACAGGTATGAAGCTGAGACGGCCTCTTCCAAAGCAGCAGGATTGACGGCTATTACAACGGATGATGCAGATGGAGCGCAGCATTTTGAAAATGTAACAACGGGGAAGTGGTTTGCGTACAGTGCACTGAAAGTGCCTTCGGCTGGTAAGTATACTATTCGTTTAAGAGTATCAACAATAGCGGCTGCAAAGGTCAGGATTGGTCATGGCAATATCACTTATAAGCTCATCGATCTGCCATCCACCGGTGGTCAATGGAAAACGATTGCTGACACGCTTACCTTACCAGCGCTTAGTTATACAGGCATACATGGTGTATCCGGTAATTTCAAATTCAATTGGTTTGTGATCGATAACTGTGCAACCACGCCGGCTGCATTGGCGAGCATAAAAGTGTCTCCGGATACGATCCTGCTGGCTACCGGAACTAATTATCTTTTTCGGGCAGCAGGATATGACAGCAGCAATAACCCGGTAAATCTTCCGCCGGTTCAGTGGGCGGTGAATGGAACCGGCAATACAATCGATGCAGCAGGTGTATTGAATGCAGGAACAACTCCGGGCTCTTACCTGGTTACAGCTTCTTCAGATACTATCTCGGGCATGGCAGTGGTTCACCTGGTTGATTGTTCCGTGAACAATAAATATGAAGCCGAGAGCGCTTCCGGCAGGCATACCACTCCGGTGCTTGAAACCTGTAATGATGTAGGCGGTGGGCAAAACTTTACAGGGCTCGCCACCGGGCATTATTTTGCCTATAATACTTTGAATGTGCCGTCAGCAGGTATTTACAGGATCAGTTTGCGTGTGTTATCAACTGCTGCTGCGCAGGTGAGGATCGGGCATAGCAATATTACCTATAAGATAATGAATATCCCGTCAACGGCAGGAGTCTGGCAGACCATCACGGATACTTTAACATTGCCTGCGCTGAGTTACACGGGTATCCATGTGGTGTCAGGTAGTTTCAAGTTCAATTATTTTATGATCGATAATTGTTCTGCCGATTCAATTGTTTCCGGCAATCTCTTAATGCCGGGCTTAGTGGAAGAAAGCAGCAAAGGAGGTGGTGCGGAAAGCACCGTTTATCCCAATCCAGCCTCCGGCATTATTACAATCGTGCCTGGTAGTCCGGATTACAGAACGATAAAGGTAATGAGTGCTGCCGGGCAGGTGATTTTCAACTGGCCCATTACTCCGGGCAATAAAAGGTTTACAAAAGATGTGAGTGCTTTAAAGTCCGGTACGTACCTGCTGGTATTTGAAAGTGCCACCAAAGCAAGAAAAATAGTGAAGCTGGTCAGGCGATAAAAACAGGAAATGCATAATATTGGGACCGCGAATGCGGTCCTTTTTAATTTTACACCATGACCAGACCCGTAAATATTCTTGCGATTTGTGGCAGCACCCGCAAGGGCTCCACCAATGAGGTGTTGATCGATATCATTGCTGATCTGTATCGATCCAGCACTGAATTTATACGCTTCGAAGGCTTATCTGATTTGCCTCATTTCAATCCTGATCTCGATACTGAAACGCCACCGCCTGCTGTTACTGCTTTCCGTGAACAGCTTCGCGCAGCGGATGGTATCCTTATCTGCACACCTGAGTATGCGATGGGGGTGCCGGGCAGTTTAAAGAATGCGCTGGACTGGGTGGTGTCATCCATGGAGTTTTCCGGTAAGCCTGTGGTGCTGATCACAGCTTCGTCCATGGGGGAGCAGGCGCACCAGTCGCTGATCCGTACTTTGCTGGTGATTGAATCGGATCTGCCCGAAAGTTCCAGGTTGCTGATCCCTTTTGTGAAATCCAAGGTGAGGGATGGTAAGATAGTGGATGAGCAATTGTTGCAGGCGGTAAAAGCGGTGATGGAATCGATGCTCAGCAAGTTTATAGGACAACAGTAATACTGCCTGTTTTCAGTAAATCTGTATCTTTGCGCAGGCCAGCCCCCAAACTCTTAATTCTTATTTTACATGACAAAGTCATTTATACTGCTGTTGGCAGTAGTAATTGCACTGGCTGGTTGTTCTGCAAACAAATCATCCCGCGCCCCATACATGATGGGGAAAGAAACTTTTAATGACAAGATCATCGATCAGCTGAAATCAACAAAAACTGTTTTTTTCTATCAGAAAGACAAAGGGATGCCTAACGATACCCTGGAGCAGGCTATTCAGGAAGGCTGGACTTTAACGCCTGTTGTGTTTGACGAGCTCAGTAACTTCAGCAAGTATGGTGGCAATCCTGCGTATTCCTATTTTGTGATTGAAGGGGTTAAAACCACCGTTACCAGGTCCAATGGTTTTTCCTACTCCACTATCCATTATTACCTCGCATTGAATCTCTTCAAGGAAGTGACGAAAAAAGGAAAACTAATAACGGAAGGATTGTGCCGGATCGAACTGTTCCCGAATTTTGAGACGATGATGATGCCTGGAAAAGGGAAAAAAGACGATGTGATCGAGAACCTGTACACTAAAGGGCTGTTTTACAACTGGAGCCCGGTTCTGCTGAAAGCGAACCTGGGAGAGGCTTCCACCAATCTTTCCAATAAAACCCGCCCATGGTTGTTTCAGAATATCAAAGATGACAACCTGGGCCAGTTACTCTCAAAAGATACACTCTATGTGCCCAAACGTGTGCTGATCCAGTTTAATGGCTGGAATGGCAAGGAGAAAGAAAAAGAAAAAAATCCCTTTGCCAACTATCGTTTCAAATATAAGTTCTGCACGGATGCGGAATTGTTCCAGATCTTCGAAGTGGAAAAGAGAGGCAGGTTGTTGTTCGAGTATGTGAAGAGCTCTTCCGATAAGTTTGTCACCGTGCACGACCTGAAGCAGAAGAAAGCCATCTACAGGCAATACGTGCCAATTAGTTATAACCTGAAAGGCAAAGACATTTCAGGTATCAGATAAATTAATAATAAAAGAGGATCGCTTTGCGGTCCTTTTTTATTTTACCCGCAGTGTAGCAAATAAAATTTATCTTATTACCTTTCCA
>NZ_JBQCGW010000276.1:0-11398 GCF_051955275.1 Pseudobacter sp.
AATTGACACATTTGTAATGTGTGATTTGGACGCATTTTCTCAAAACTAAAAGAACGATTGTTTATGCCACACCGACTGCTTGTGGGGATCCTATCTCTGCTTCTGGCGCTACCCTTCACTACATGGGCGCAAAACAAAACTATTACCGGTAAGGTCACCAGCGAAAAAGACGGAACAGCGCTTCCGGGCGTTTCGGTTACACCGAAGGGAGCTCCTGGTGGCACCTCCACTTCCAACGACGGAACTTTCTCCATTACTATTCCGGCAAACATCAGCATCCTTACTTTCAGTGGCGTGGGCTACGACTCAAAGGATGTGAATGTGGCCGGCGAGCTGACGGTAGACGTCAGGCTGAAGTCAACAACAGTTGACATGAATGAAGTGGTGGTGATTGGTTATGGAACGCAGCGTCGCCGCGAGGTGACCGGCGCAATCTCAAAAGTTACATCAGACAAGATCACGTCTCTTCCAACTCCCAGCTTTGAGGCTTCATTGCAGGGTAGAGCACCCGGAGTACAGGTTGTGCAGGGAAGTGGCCTGGCAGGTTCCGGATCGGTTGTACGTATCCGTGGTATCGGTTCAGTGAGCGCAGGTGGCGATCCCCTGTATGTGCTGGATGGGGTTCCGATTGTGTCCGATCCCTTCCTGAGAGGCAATAGCGGTGCTCAGAATCAGAACCCGCTGGCCACCATCAACCCAAATGATATCGAGTCCATCGAAATACTGAAAGATGCCGGTGCAGCTGGTATCTACGGTAGCCGTGGCGCCAACGGTGTGGTGCTCATCACTACCAAAAAGGGAAAGAGCGGGGCACCCCGCTTCAATTATAATAACCGTTTCGGTTTCACTACATGGGCTATGCGGCCTAAATTCCTCAGTGGCCCTGAATGGTTGCAACTCCGCCAGGAAGCCTGGGAGAATGATGGCAACACAGGCAAGGCCCCGCTTCCGGGCGGTGTCACCTGGGAACAGGCAGAGCGTACCAATACAGACTGGTGGAAAGAGCTCACACGCACTGGTTTCATCAATGAACATAATGCAAGTATGACAGCCGGCAACAAATGGCTGAAAAGTTATGTGGGTGCTTCTTATGCAAAAGATGAAAGCTATATCAAAGGCAATGCTTATGAGCGGCTGGGTGTGCGTGGAAACTTCGACTTTCAGGCCCTCAGCAACCTCAAGTTCAACCTGAACGTTTCCTGGAATAACGGTAATAACCACCGGGTACCTGCAGCATGGGCAGGTGGTCTGGGAGATGCGATGTCTACTGCCTTGCCGATCTATCCGGTTTACAACGATGATAAATCATACTGGAGAGGCGGCGCCAATCCGGTTTTCCGTCGCGATCAGACCAAATGGCGCAATACGGAGAATAAATATTTCGGAAGTGTAGGCGTGGAGTACCAACCCATCAGGGATCTGGTTATCAAAGCAACTGCTTCCGTGGATTTTACCACATCCTTTGACGATCAGTTTGAATCGGCCCTTTACATGGGCCGTACCGATGTGGCCGGCATAGCCAAGCGTTATATTTTCCATAACCTGAATAAAACAGGAACGATTACTGCCAGCTATAACTGGGCGCCAACGGACGATCATAAGTTCAACTTCCTGATCGGATCTGAATCCCAGGAGGTGACCAAAAAAGATTATAACGGAGATATCTATACGTTCACTGATAAACCCTTCTGGCAAAATAAATCTTTGTACAAACAAGTACGTGATTCCCTCAAAGGCGCTGGTATCCGCACTTTTGATGAGCGCGGCGCATGGACCTTCGTTTCATTCTTCGGCCGTATCAATTACTCCCTGAAGAACAGGTATGTGCTGCAATTACTTGCACGTGCCGACGGATCTTCCAAATTCGGCCCGAACAATAAATACGGGTTCTTCCCCGCTGCCTCTGCTGCGTGGATCATTACAGAAGAGGATTTCATGAAGGACATCGATTTTGTACGCTTCCTCAAGTTCCGCGCATCTTACGGTGTGGTAGGTAATGCGGATATCGGAGACGGTATGTATTATGCAAAGATCTCCCCGGGAGGACAACCATTCGTAGGTGGATCCACCCTCTATCCGGATAATATTGCCAACCCGGACCTCAAATGGGAAACAATGCGGAACTTCGATCTGGCCCTGGAGTTCGGCATTTGGAACAACCGGTTATCAGGTGAGATCGCTTATTACAATAAGACCACTACAGATCAGTTGCTGAATGGCGCCGTGCAGCCAAGCATCGGCTTCGACAGGTATCTGCGTAACCTGGATGGCGGCAAGATAGTGAACCAGGGTGTTGAACTGAGCCTCACAGCCAAGCTGATAGAAAAGAAAGATATTACCTGGACTGTAGGAGGTAATATCAGTAAAAACTACAATGAAGTGATCAGCCTCGGTCAGTTGACAGCAGATGCCGTTAGCGGAGGAACCAACGATACGCGTATCATTCCCGGTTATCCCGTGGGTACCAACTATCTCGCCAGGTTTGTTGGTGTTGATCCGAACGACGGTCTGCCCATCTGGCTTGATAAAACCGGAAAGACCACCAAAACTTTTTCTCTTGACCACCGCGTGCCAGTAGGCAAAGTGATCCCGGATTATGTAGGCGGGTTCAATTCAAACCTTACCTACAAAGGCTTTGATCTGGGTGTACTCTTCACATATGCTATCGGTGGTAACCTTTATGACGGTTCCGCAAAACGCCAGGACGGTATCGTAACGGACTGGAATATGCGCACCGATATCGTTGACCGCTGGCGCCAGCCCGGTGATATTGCCAAATATCCCAGGCTCACCATGAATACTTCCACTTACCCCGGACTGAGCTCTGAATGGCAATACAACTCCACCATGTTCCTGTATGATGCTGACTACCTGCGCCTGCGTGAACTCACGCTCAGTTATACCCTGCCTTCCAAAATGTTCAGCAATGGAAGGATCCGAGGTATCAAGGCATTTGTAACAGGTATGAACCTGCTCACTTTCACAAAATATCCCGGAGGTGATCCTGAAGTGGCCAGGGACTTCGAAAATCCACAGGACAGGAATATGAGCCCGAATGTAACTTATCTCACTCCGCCTCAGCAAAAGGCATTCACATTCGGCGTAAACGTGAACTTCTAATTTCAAAAGATTGTCAGTTATGAAGCATATCAATAAATATCTCGTAATACTGATCGCCCTCAGCAGCTTTACTGCCTGCAGCAAGTTTCTGGAGCGACCTCCGGCCGGTAAATTAAAAGAAGAGGAAACCCTTATCCATAGCGATAGCGTGATGGCCCTCCTCAACGGCACCTACACCACTGTTGCAGGTGATGTATTGTATGGAGGAAGGATGCAGGTGATCAAAGAACTCCTGGCAGACCACCTCTATGGAACGCTGCTCACGGAAGATAATGGCGAACTCTGGCGCCGTAAGACTTCCATCTTCGGAGCTTATAAAAATGATTTTTACAGGGAAGCATACAATGTAGTCTATAAGGCCAATAAAGTACTTGAATACCTGCAGTATGTTGATGCCGATAAAAAGTCGCGCGTGGAAGGAGAAGCAAAATTCCTCCGCGGCCTGATGTTCTTTGAAATGATCCGCCTGTTTGCGCAGCCTTATGGCAGCACAGCGGACAATTCCCACAATGGTATTGTGATCCGGCTGAAAGCTGATGCCTCGCTGCTGAACAGGTCTACCGTAAAAGAGGGATATGATCAGATTCTTACAGATCTCACTGAAGCCGCTAACCTGCTGCCTCCCAATAATGGTGAGTATCCTTCAAAATTCACTGCCCAGGCGCTTCTCGCAAAAGTGTATTTTCAGATGAACAACTTTGCCAAAGCCTATGAATTTTCCAACCTGGTGATGACGGAAGCAGAAAGGGCCGGCGCCGCATTCAGCTTTGATGCTGATCTCACCAAACGCTTTTCTCTCGCAGGAAGCAAGGAAGGCATCTTCTGGATCAAGAGCAGGCTGGGAAATATTGAACCCGGCGGAGAGCTGAGAGGAAGATTCCGCTCAGACAATAACCCCAATCCTGTAATGAAATACACGCTCCAGACAAAGTCGCTCTTCAGCAGGCCCGGCGATATCCGCGCAGACTGGCTGATACAACGTAACTCAGACTTTGCCGAGCTCACCAAATACAATCTCAACAGTTTTGACCTGCTGATCATACATGTAACCGAGATCAAGCTCATCCGTGCTGAATCTGCTGCAGAAATAGGAACGCAGCTTCCCGTAGCCAGGAAAGACCTGAATGAGATCCTGGACCGCGCAGATGTATCACAGGACCTGACCAGCGCCAATGCTGCTCTGCTGATCAGCATCGCTCGCCGTGAAAGAGAACTGGAAATGGTCGGTGAAGGCAGCCGCCTCGATGAGATCAAAAGGATCGGCGCCAGGAATGGACAGAATATCGACAGACGTGGTTCTCCCTACAACTGTAATGGATTTATCCTTCAGTTCCCTGATACGGAAAGAGCCGGTAACTCCAGTTTTATTAACAACCCCGAAGGTGGATGCTTATAAACTAACGATGTAAAAATGCATTATATGAAAACGAATCTTCTTATAATACTTGCCATCAGTGCCCTGTTTGCCAGCTGCAAACCGGAGAAGCTGCCCGGTATCGGCGATCCCGTGAATAAACTGGGAGCTGTGGAAGGGAACTGGCAACTGGATAAAGTGGTGCAGGTAGACCTGAACGCAGTGAAATATAATTTCCCTTACAAAGAGCTGGACGTTACAACTGTAGCGCCTTTCAGCCAGTTCAAGATCAATTTTACGCTCAGTAACGGAGAACCTGCAAACTTCACGACCACTCCGGGCGGATCGCCAAAAGTGATTCCGTTTGCAGACGGGAACTGGAAAGTGGATGACAAGGATACACCGCTAAAACTTAATCTCATCAAAGGTACTGATACCGTGAAGATGCAATTCGGGCCTTACAACAATCTGTCTTCAGGAACCTTGGTGATGCAACAGATCAAGAGCCTGGATGGAAAGAGCCTGTTGCGCTATGATTACTATTTCAAAAAGATCTAAACGAATTGCTATGAGAAAAATATTCTTTATCTCCGCCCTGCTACTTGCAACAAACTGGTTGCAGGCGCAATACCAGACGGTGGTATTCAAACCAACAACCTACACTGCTGAAGATGAGGTAACCTTCACCATCAGCGTGGCAGGCACTCCCCTGGCAGGCATGACCGATCTCTATCTCTGGATTTGGAGCAACGAAGGCGCCACAGGGTATACTCTTATCAATGGAGTAACCAACGGTTCATGGGGCGCATCCCTGCCTGCTGCCAAACTCACCAACAAAGGAGGCAATGTATTTGAATACAAATTCATTCCAACCGCTATGTTCGGAGTGGAGCCAGGTAAACTGAAACACTTCCAGTTCCTGGTAAAAACAGTGGACGGCAGCGCCAAGATCTCCGATAACAATTCACCGGCCTACGCCTTTGAGCCGATCATCTTCACACCTGTTGCCTTCCGCGTTTTCCCCAACAGGCTGAATGCAGGTGATGTGGCTACGGTGTATTTCCACCAGGACCTGGCACCTACAGTGGCAGAACAGCGCATGACTCCCAGAACAGTAACAGTGATGTTATATGATGAAGCTAACGCGCAGATCGGGGATACCAAAACCTGGAACCTGAAAGCTGAACCCAATAAAGTTTGGTCGTACTCTTTCATTCCGAATTTCTCCTGGACCATCCCTGCCGGTAAAACCCCGAAGAAATTTTCCTTCCGCTTTGATGGCATAGGAAAAGATGTGAATGGGAATAACGTGACCGTTACAGGAACAACAACCGAAAAATCTATTGATGCTTTACAATAAGCAGCTCACTTCAACAACTGATGTTATGAGATCAATACAAATTGCCTGCCGTTTGATCGTTTTCAGCTTGCTGCTGGCCGCCTGCCAGAAAGTTGATTTCGATAATAACCCAACAGGTGAAGGAATTGAGGTTGGTACATTCCGTATCCAGTCTCCCACCTCCTCATCTACTATTACACTGAATGCAGCCACTCCGTCCCAGCCGGTAGTGCTGAGCTGGACTGCCGCTAAACCCGGTGTGGACAAGCCTGTCACCTATAAATGGATCGCCGTACAGAAAGGGGGCGATATCAAAGACTATAAATTTGAACTGCCTGCCGATAACGATGGAAAAGCCACCACGCTCACTATCACACAGGAAAAACTGGACCTTTATCTGTTCTCCAAAGGAGTACCTGCAAACGGAACGGTAGAGCTTTCCTGGACCATCCAGGCATCCAACGGAGAAACACAGGCTAATTCTCAGGACCTGTTCTTACTCACTCTAAAAAGGTTCGGCAACGGAGCTTCTCCTTTCATTCTTTACGGACCGGAGCCAATCACAACCACGCTCACCGTGGATCCAACTTCAACCAGCAGCAAATTCAATTTCAAATGGCAGAAATCAACAGCTGCCACAGGAAGTCCTGCTGTTAAATACAAGGTGGTGTTTGCGCTGGAAGGAGGTGATCTGAATAATCCCCTGTTCTGGATCGAGTCCAATAACAGTGGCTCAGACTCCTCATTGCAGGTAACGTACAAACAACTCAGCGACTCCCTCAATGATAACGGACAAACTGATCTTTCGCTCGAAAGCAAGCTCATTTGGGGCGTACAGGCCATTTCAGGAAACTGGACGCAATTGTCTTCCGTGAGCAATGCCATGAACATCATGCGCGAAGTGCGGTTTTTTGTAGTAGGCAGTATTAATAACTGGGACATCAATGCACCCATACAGATCATTCCTGACAAAGCCCCCGGTCGCTATGCGAAAGTGTTCTATGCTTACATGTTACTGGATGATGGTGCGGCCTTCAAATTCTTCCAGACACCCGGTGACTGGGGGTCCGGTTACGGAGCTAAAGATGGATCGAATGGCGTATACAATACAGGCTTCAACCAGGGAGATAATATCAATATCGCTGATTCAGGCGTGTACCGCATCACCATTGACCTGGAAGCAAACAAGATCTATATTCAGAAAAGAAACCCCGGCACCGTAGGTGACTTCCAGGGTTGGGATCCCCCAACGTACAGTCCCGGTGTATGGCTGGCCGATAATAAATTCTCATCCATCGTTTCCGGAAACGGAGGATTCAAATTCCACGACGGTGTTGAATGGAATAACAGTGCGCCCGATAAATCACGCTGGTGGGGACAGGAAAAAGGTGGCGTTGCAGGTGTGCTGGATATAGATGGTAATGGCGATAATATCACAGCTGCCGGTGCGCCAGTGCGCGCTATCTGGGATGCCACCAATCCACAGAAACCTAAATATGAAGTGAAACCGGGTGCCGTATTCCTCATTGGTGATGCTACTGCCGGTGGATGGGACAATAACAGTCCTAACCTGCCATCACTGGTGTATCAGGGAAACGGAAAATGGAAAGGAACCAACATTGCTCTTGAAGCAAACAAGCAATGGAAATTCCTGCTGGTGAAACAATCATGGGATTACAACTATGGCGGTACGGGTGGAGATGCGGGCAGCAATCCCATGGCAGCTGGTAAGATCAAGTCCAATGGCGGTAATATCGGTGTAAGCGCCACAGGTATTTACACGGTTGAATTAGATGAGATCAACGGCACCTATAAAGTTTACTAACACACAACTCAAATAGTTTCCATTACAAAACAGGAAAGGGTGTATCAGTAACGGGGATACACCCTCTGTTTTAACAGCATGCATATGATCAGGAAAAAATTATTGCTCCTTCTTTTTATCCTCCCTGTGCTGCCTGCCCTTGCGCAGTACGTGACAGTGGAGCCTGCATTTCCGAAAGAAACAGGACAGATAGTGATCACCGTTGACTGCTCACAGGGCAATAAAGGATTGATGAGCTATGCAAACACCAATGATGTGTTCATCCACATCGGACTGATCACCAGCGCCAGCACCAATAACAGCGACTGGAAATATGCAAAGTTCACATGGGGCCAACCCAACCCTGAAGCTAAATGTGTTTCTCTCGGAAACAACAAATACCAGTACACCATCAATAACCTCCGTAGCTGGCTCGGTGTGTCTGCTGGCGAAACCATACATCGTATTGCCTTCCTCCTGCGTAATGGAACCGGATCGCAAGTGCAACGCAATGCCAATACCGGCATCGAGCAGGGCAACATGTACCTGAAGCTGTACGATAACAACCAGTACGCTCAATTCATTCTTCCACCCTCAGAACCATATTTTGAACCGGTATTGTCGCCCGTTGTAAAAACAATCGGAGACAATCTTCCCCTGAAGTTTGCCGTGAACCAGGCAAGCGCGCTGGAACTCCTGTTCAATGGAAATTCTGTTGCCACTGTTGCCAATGGCACTGAAATTATTGCCAGTCCTGCCATCACTGTGTCAGGCAACCAGGAACTGATCGCTAAATACAAGGACGGCGCAACTGATAAAACACAGACCATCACCTTCTTCGCGGCTCCGCCTGTTACCGAACAACCTCTGCCCGCCGGTGTGCGCGACGGTATCAACTACGATCCGGCTGACCCTACTTCCGTTACGCTGGTGCTCTTCGCTCCCAACAAAACAAAAGCTATTGTGCTCGGAGACTTCAATAACTGGACTGAGAATGCAGCAGCGCAAATGTTCAGAACGCCAGACGGGCAAAGGTTCTGGAAGAAGATCACCGGCCTCACTTCCGGTACTGAATACGCCTATCAGTACGAAGTAGATAACACCCTTCGTATTGCTGATCCATACACGGAAAAAGTACTGGACCCCAATAACGATCAATACATTTCCGCAGCCACCTATCCCAACCTGAAACCATACCCCACGGGTAAAACAAACGGGATTGTGAGCGTGCTGCAGACAAATGCGCCTGTTTACACCTGGCAGGTGAATAACTTCACCAAGCCGGACAAACGCAACCTGATTGTATATGAATTACTCCTGCGGGATTTTGTGGGAGCGCATGACTGGACCACTCTAAAAGACACTATTTCTTATCTCAAGCGGTTAGGTGTAAACGCTATTGAATTGTTGCCTTTCAATGAATTTGAGGGCAACCTCAGCTGGGGTTACAATCCTAGTTTTTATTTTGCCCCTGATAAATATTATGGAACGAAGAATACGCTGAAAGCCTTTATCGACGAAGCGCACAGGCAGGGCATTGCAGTGGTGATGGACATGGTGCTCAACCATTCCTTCGGGCAAAGCCCCATGGTGCAGCTCTATTGGGATGCGGCCAACAGCAGTCCATCTGCATCCAGCCCCTGGTTCAATACATCTGCCAAACATCCTTACAATGTGGGATATGATATGAACCACGAATCCGCTGCCACGCATTATTTCGTGAGCCGGGTCACTGAATTCTGGTTGAAAGAATACAAGCTCGATGGTTTCCGTTTCGATCTCTCCAAAGGCTTCACCCAAAAGAATTCCTGCACTACCGGCGGTTGCAATACAGACGCTGAAGTGCAGGCCTGGAGCAAATATGATGCATCACGCGTTGCCATCTGGAAAGGTTATTATGACACCATCATGAAACACAGTGCCGGCGCTTACGTGATCCTGGAGCATCTTTCCGAGAACAGCGAAGAGAAAGAGCTGGCCAGCTATGGCATGATGTTCTGGGGCAATATGAATTACAATTTCAACGAAGCCACCATGGGCTGGATCGCCAACTCCGATTTCAGCTATGGTCTCAGTACCGCGCGCGGATGGGATAAACAGCACCTGATCATGTACATGGAGAGTCATGATGAAGAAAGACTCATGTACAAGAATATCAATTTCGGCCGCGTGAATGGCGCTTATAATATCAAGGACCTGAACACGGCATTGAAGAGAAATGAGCTGGGAGCTGCATTCGGACTTCTCATGCCCGGGCCTAAAATGATCTGGCAGTTCGGGGAGCTGGGCTTTGATTTCAGCATCAACCGCTGTCCGGACGGCAGTATCAACGATGGCTGCCGCACAGATGCCAAGCCCATCAAATGGGATTACCAGACTGTTCCTGCCAGGAAGAACCTCTATGATGTGTATGCCCGTGTGTTGGGCCTGAGGCAACATTTCCTGTACAAGGATATTTTCCCCGGAGGTGTGCTGGATAAGGATTTCAGCGGAGGCTTCAAATGGATGAAGATCAGCACGGATACCTCTTCCCTGGTAGTGGTGGGCAACTTTGAAGTGACGCCTCAAACGGCCAGTGTGCCATTCCCCTCTGCAGGCACCTGGTATGAATATTTGGGAGGACAACCATTAATTGTTCCCGGAAACCAACAAAGTATTACCTTGCAGCCCGGCGAGTACCGGGTATACATCAACCGGAATATTGCCTCTAATCCTACCCCCGTCCCAGAGATACCTACTATTAATCAGCATTTTCGATTGGTTGTATATCCCAATCCTGTCAGCAGGGCCGGCTTCATTGAGCTTGAGATTCCCGCAGCAGGTACTGTTACGCTGAGCTTGACAAACATGTATGGACAAAGGATCGCAGACCTTTATACCGGTGTAAGGGCCAAAGGCACTCACAGGATACCACTCAGCAATACAGGGTTCGATTGGGGAAAGCTTCCGAAAGGGATGTATTTTTTACAACTTTTAATGGGTGATAAAAAATTGGTTCGTCCTTTGATGAGTGAATAATTCATTGAAGGAACGATGGGTAACGCATTCTAAACCACAATCATAATTCTGAAACAATGGGAACCGCTTTGCAGAAAACGATTCAGCAATTAAGATCTGAAAACAGGGAGTATTTCCAGATAGCCATCTCGGTGGACTGTGTGATCTTTGGGTTCGACAACAATGAATTGAAAGTATTGCTGATCAAATCAGACTTAGAGGAATTCCAGGACAAATGGTCCTTGCTCGGAGACCTCGTAAAGCCTGATGAAAACCTCGACAGCGCCTCTTATCGGGTGCTGAAAGAGCGTACAGGACTGGATGATGTGTACCTGGAACAGGTATTTACTTTCGGTGATGTAGGCCGCCACCCGGCGGGCAGGGTAATTACCACAGCGTATTACTCGCTCATCAATATCAAAGATCACCAGCTGAAGCTCGCACACAATGAGCTGCACTGGCATCCGGTGCATGATACTTCCGCCCTTGCCTTTGACCACCAGCTGATCCTCGACACCTGCCTGAAGAAATTACAGAGCAAGATCAATGAACACCCTGTTGTGTTCAATCTGCTGCCTGAGAAATTTTCGCTGCGCGAATTGCAATCACTTTACGAAGCTATTCTGGGAGTGAAAATGGACAGAAGGAATTTCCGCAAGAAATTCTTCCTCATGGGCTGGCTGGAAGATGTAAATGAGCTGGAACAGGATGTGCCGCACAGACCTGGGAAGCTCTATCGCTTCGATCCCAACTTTGCCACTAAAGTAAAATCAGACAATAAGCT
>NZ_JBQCGW010000277.1:0-4280 GCF_051955275.1 Pseudobacter sp.
GATTGAAAAAAAGAATTAAAATCTCGCTGTTACTTTTTAATAATTATGTTTCCTCTTGAAGGATCATTCAGAATTTCTTCCAGTATCCTATCAGTAAAGTCGTTGGTGTCTTGCTTGATGGAGAGGAAGATCTGATTGATGGTTGACTTTGTTACATTGTTCTGTACAGGCAACATTTGGTAACCTTCTTTTTCCTTTCTGATGGCTTCATGGTTGTTGATGATTTTGGAATGGAATATTTTATTCTTAATAGGCTGGTCGGGGTTGTCAGCCACGACACCAACGAATTCTCCTGAACTGAGGCTGGCGATGGTGCTGGCCGGTACTGATTGCTCCAGTTGTTTGGACCTGGAAATAGAAGTATCCCCGCTATTGATTGAAATGCTTTCCCGGTCCTGAAATGTTTTGGGGAACCGTTCGCTGAGCAGGCGTGCAGATTCACCACTTCCCTGACCACTGATGATATTCCCCGTGATGTTAAATATGGTCTCTGCTTCTTCTTTAGAGTAGATGAGTTTCAACTGGCTGTAATCCTGGACAGCAATGATGGATACGATATTATTGGATCTGCCTGTCAGGATGGTAGACATCACACTGGTGGCCCGGACCCGGCCAAACTCATCCAGGCATTGGGCAAAGGGAAGTTTGCCGGGCTGGTTGACCACTTTGTTAATGCGGTCGATATACAAGGACATGATCGGTTCCAGGGCTTCCTGTAGCTGTGGATTGTTGCCTAAACACAGTACTGTCGGTTGTTTCGGGTCGTTGAGCGATAAGGTAAAATCATCACCTGAAAGGATGTAATAAAGTTCAGGGGAAGATATCCTGCCCAGTGGGATTTTGACACTGGCCATCTGGCTATTGAGCGTTTCCAGCTCTCCATCAATATAGGCCTGATTGAAGGGGTTCATCAGGGTTTGGATTTCCGGCTCGATCTGCAATATGGTAAAGAGCTTTTCATAGGGCTGATGGATCAATTCTATCGCGTGGGGGATACTGCAATACCTGCCACGTTCATAATTGCGCAGAAAGCCGATCACGGCTGCCAACAGGTTGATTGGGCTATCCACGAAAAATTCTCCCTGTTTGCCGGCCCACGTCTTGTTCATCGAGAGCAGTAAAGACTTACTACTTTCTATGGCGCTGGACAAACTGGTGAGGGTGAAAGGATGAATAGGATTGCACCTGTTCGATAGATTAAGATCAGTGAAATTAATGCAGCGGAAGGTGGTGCCCGGTGGGTACTGATCTTTGTGCTGCAGGAAGTGGTTATAGGTAAGGAGGGAGAGCTCCGGGAATTTGTGATCGAAGACCAGCAGGGTTTTATGCTGTGCGATGAGCTGTCGCAACAGGTTCTCAATAACGAAATAGGATTTTCCGGATCCTGCTGATCCGAGCACGAGAATGGATCTGCGGCTGTTCAAAAAATTAATCCACGACCTGCGTTTGCGTCCCTGGTATTCATACTCTGCAGGCAGGTTGAGTGAGTAGGGATCCTTCAGCAGTCTTTCCTCCTGCGGAAACCCCGCTTCGTTGAACACTTGGTTTTTCAACCGTTGTTTGAGGCTGCGGGAAATGATATTGCCTCCGGCGATGATGAACAGCACGCCCGCAATGGTCGTGCTCATATAGGCAACGGCAATGTAGGCAGGATCAATGCTATTGATCAGCATCAGGAACCCGCCTCCATAAAAAAGAACGATACCGGTGATCAGGTAAGTGACGCCGGTCCGGTAACTGGCTTTCTCGTCTTTTCGTCCGCGCACACCCAGCAAAGAAATGAGCAGGCATACCAGAGCAATGCTTTTGGTGTGGTTGAAACCTTTGAGCAGCCCGGTCCGGGCGATGTTGTGCAGTAGCTGGTCACTGAGCGGCGCTGTGCATCCCCAACGTTGAAATACCTGGTAGCACTCAAAATAAAAATGGATAAATAGGATGCCCAGGGCAATCCATCTGGTGAGGTCTGTGACTTTCTTCAGCCCCTGTTCGTTCTCTCCTGTCCTCAACATAACGGTTCATGTTTACTGTTTGTATTTCTTTTTTCTGCGTTTGTGTGGTTCCTGGCGGAGTTCTGCTGCCAGCGGACCTTCAGTGGTAGGATGGTTAGAATTGTAGGCAAGTGGTGCAGTCAGAGCAGGTGATGAGAGTTGTGTGGTAGCAGGTATGGCGGAGGATGTGTGGTAGGCAGACATTGGCTCAACAGGTGCAGGTGGATGCTGTGCTGATTGCTGTTGTTGGGTGGTTGGTTGAGATGGTAAGGTAGTGTGTAGTTGCCCGATGCGTTGCTGGAGTTGGTTAGCGCTGTAGGGCTTGCCCAGGTCACTGCCGTTGAACACGCATTTCTTCTGGTGGTCGATATAGGTGATACCGTAGATGGTGCCCTGATCATTTTGACGCAGGACAAGCTGGATGTTTTCTTTTTTCAATGCATCCTGTAAGGCGGTGATGGTATGAGTATGAGGCCGAAGCAGTGCCAGATCAACCGCATTGCGGATCCGTTGCTTAAAGGGCTGACGATCCTGGTGGTTCTTCGTGAACCGGGGCGTGAGCCATTTCATGGTCGGCTTGCTATAGATGTCACTGGCTGGGATGGGAACACCGGTGGTTTTACCCTGCTCGTTGAGGACCTGGTAATACAAGCCGTTGTGCCTGGCTGTCCGGCTGTTGTTGCCGCCCTGATGAGCGATCACATTATAGTTTTTTAGGACGGCATTCAGTTCCGGCAGTGACGCGTATTTATAGGATTTGAGCACATGATCCAACACGTTGGTGATGGCTCTTTTGGTGCCGGAGACACCAGCTTTCCCGTAGACAATTTTCTGCGGATTAATGGCTTTGAGCTCCATTTGCCGGGACCGCTGGGCATCATCAGCTTTGGTGAGTCCAAATTCCTGCTCCACGGCCTTTCTGGCCTGTTCTGATTGTACTTTTCCGATATTGTGTGTAGGGAGCCGTTTACCGTTTGCCTGGATATTGGTGGTGACGATGTGCACATGCGGATGATTGCTGTCAAAGTGTTGGTACACCAGGTAAGGTTGTTGGCTGTATCCCAGGAGCTGCAGGTAGCGCTCAGTGATCTGCTGCAATTTCTCTTTGGAGTGTTGTTCTTCGGGCGGAAAGTTCAGGGTGATATGAAGGGTATTGATAGCAGCTGTACTGAGTTGTTGAAATTTCTGAATAGTGCCGAGCTTGTCTCGAAAAGAAAGTGCATCGGTGTCTTTGGCAAAATTGCCCGAGTGGATAAGCCGTGCCACTTGTTGCTTCACTTTGTTCTCGTTGTAGTGCAGCGCATGGCGCAGGGATGCTATGGGTTTTACGACTGCAACCATTGATCAGAAATTTGGGCGATGAGTACCTTGATGTCACTGACTTTTCGTTGGAGTAACTGCTGGTTTTTTTCGTGCATGGGCAGCCATGCTTTTAGGTCCGCTTGGTGCTGTAACAAATGAAGTTTGCGGACCACCTGGTTGTAGTTATTGGCGAGTGCGTTGAGGTCATTTTTGATGGTGACGAGCAGGGGCATGAGCTGGTCCAGCGACTGGTTGCGGTGGTAGACCGTCACCGGTTTTTGCAGCAGCAGTTTGCGGGCATAGTCGCTGATCTGCCGGCAGGTGGTACTGGCCAACCTGTCCGAAAGAATCTCGTATTCCTGGTCCGTTAACCGGACGTGCAGCCGCCTGGTGCGGCGTGGTTTTTCTGTTTTCATGCTTCACAGTTCTTTTATCGTCACTTCAGAAAATCAGCTCTTTATAGTCATTCCGGGAACCGCCCCACGACTTCGGAGTAAGGGGCGGCCAGATTCCGTTGTCCGACAACGGTACATCTGGCTGGGCCAGGCGCAGCAGTCGGCCCCTGTGGGATCTTACGAAAAATGCAGTGCGGAGCTTACCCCTGCTCTGCCGGGCGCAAAGCAGCATTAGCCGCGGCCTGTCAGGGCGCTGCTGATCATCATGGAATCAAGGCTTTTGCTGCTGCCTGTTGGTTTTGCCTTGCTGCTGGCACCACTCATTGAGGTCTTTGTAGTTCTGGTACAGCTTGCGTTCGTCCTGGAATTTTTGCGGGTCAACAGAAAGTGCGTTGGCGGTTATTTTGTTGGCGGCCTGGTCATTGTCAAGGAACAAATGCACTCTGCCGTATTGCTGCATTTTGGGCAGTTCCTTGTCAAAAAAAGAAAGCGAGTTCAGTATGAGATAATTCATGTCAGGTCTGGTGAACATGCGTAGGGTCAGGTAGGACAGAAAATCCATGAAGCCCTCAAAGACTGAGAGTGAAGAAGTGGG
>NZ_JBQCGW010000278.1:0-24520 GCF_051955275.1 Pseudobacter sp.
ATATCAGCGGTACGCCCAGCGCTCCCAATATCGATGGCGAGCTGCAGTTCAACAAAGTGCGCACCATGCCTGCCATCATGAACAGCTTTGTGAACATCGATCAGCAGAAGATCTCCATCAACAACGATGGCATCAACTTCAACGATTTCACCATCACCGACTCTGTGAACAACAAAGCGGTCATCGATGGCTCCGTCTACTCCAAAGATTTTACAGCTTACCGCTTTGATCTGAAATTCAACGCCGGTAATTTCCAGGCACTCAACACCACCAAAAAGGATAACAAACTCTATTACGGCAAGCTCTATTTCGACAGCCGTCTCAATATCACCGGCACTGACCTGCATCCTGTAGTGGATGGTACGCTCAAGGTGAACGATAAAACGGAACTGACCGTTATCCTGCCACAGGAAGACCCTGCGGTGCAGGACAGACAGGGCATCATAAGATTCGTGGACCGCAGCAATATGCTGCTCGACTCCCTCTTCAAATCGGGGCTCGACAGTCTGAATACCGCCGATCTCCGCGACTTCGACGTAAATGTGAATGTTACGGTAGACAAGAAAGCGAGCTTCAACCTCATCATCGATGAGGCCAATGGCGATCTGCTGAATGTGAAGGGAGAAGCCAACCTCAATGCGGCCATCGACCCAAGTGGTAAGGTCACCATGACCGGCACCTATGAGCTCTCAGAAGGCAGTTACGATCTCTCCGTGAACTTCCTCAAACGCAAATTCCTCATCCAGGAGGGCAGCCGCATTACCTGGCAGGGAGAGCCAACAAAGGCAGAAGTGGATATCACCGCCGTGTACATCGCCAATACTTCGGCTTTTGACCTGGTGGAAAAACAACTGGCCGGTGAAGCCGATAACAAACGCAATATGTACCGCCAGCGCCTTCCCTTTGAAGTGCATCTCATCATGAGTGGCGAATTACTGAAGCCTACCCTCAAATTCGATATCATCCTGCCGGATGACAAGAACTATAATGTAGACAAAGAGATCATCACCACTTCCAATGCAAGACTGGAATTGCTCCGCCAGGAACCATCCGAGCTGAACAAGCAGGTGTTTGCCCTGCTCCTGCTCAACCGCTTCATCGGCGATAATCCGTTCACCACCGGTAACAGCGCCATGTCGGCCGAAGGATTTGCGCGCCAGAGTGTGAGCAAACTGCTCTCCGAACAATTGAATTCACTGGCGGCAGGAATGATCGAAGGCGTGGATATCAACTTCGACCTGGAATCACAGGAAGACTACACCACAGGAGAAAAGCGCAACAGGACCGACCTCAATGTGGCCGTAAGCAAGCAACTGCTGGATGATCGTCTGACCGTTACCGTTGGCAGCAACTTCGCACTGGAGAACCCCAATGCCAACCGCGAAGCCACCAACCTGGCTGAAAACGTACAACTGCAATATAAGTTAAGCCGTGATGGCCGTTACGCCCTCCGCGCCTACCGCAAGAACGAATACGAAGGTGTACTCGAAGGTTATATCATCGAAACCGGCGTAGGCGTGGTGATCACACTCGATTACAACCGCTTCCGCGATATCTTCCGGTCAAAGAAAGAGAAAGAAAGGCTGCGCCTCCTGCGTGAAGCACGCCAGAAAGCCAATGAAGAAAAGGCGGATAAACAACGGGAGCAAAGACTGAAAGAAGCCCGCGAAAAAGCAGAACAGGAACAAAAAAAGAACAATCAACCAGGTGAATAACAGAACTATCATACAGGCACTGGCCGTTGTTACACTGATGACCGGCATGGCGAGCTGCAGCAATACAAAGTACCTGCCCGCAGGAGAAAGTTTGTACACAGGCGCCCGCGTGGAAGTGGAAGGCCCAACGCTCAGGAAGAAAGAAAGGAAAGTACTGAAGACTGACCTGGAAGCCCTCACACGCCCCCGCCCCAACAGGAAAATGCTGGGCATGCGGATCAGGCTCCTCGCTTACAACCTGGCCGGTAATCCCAAAAAAGAGACCAGCCTCCGCGGCAAGCTCAAATATAAATTCGGGGAACCACCTGTACTGCTCAGCAATGTGGCATTGCAGAAGAATGCCGATATCCTGGCCAATACGCTGGATAACCGTGGCTATTTCCGCAGCACCGTTACGGCAGATACTGTTGTAAAAAGAAGAAAGGCAACTGCCATTTATAAAGTCAAAGCCGGCCAGCAATACACCATCGATACGGTGCGGTTTGAAGTGGACAGCTCCAGTTTCATCGGAAGTTCCGTACTCAGTACGGAACCAAGGTCACTGCTCAAACGAGGCCGCCCCTTCAACCTGGAAATGATCAAGGATGAACGCACCCGCATCGATGCCGCACTCAAAGAAAATGGATTTTACTTTTTCAGTCCCGATTTCCTGCTCATCGATGTAGACAGTACTATCGGCGATCATAAAGTGAATATGTATGTGATGTTGAAACAGGCTACCCCTCAGAATGCAAAAGAATTGTTCACTATCAAGGACGTTTATCTCTATACCAATTTCCGCCTCAATGCCGGCGGCGATGATACCACCAAGAAGAACGCCACATTCTACAATGGCTTCTATGTTTACGACAGGCAGAAGCGTTACAAACCCAGGCTCTTCCTGCAGGCCATGCAGTTCGACCAGGGTGATGTATACAATCGCGAAGCGCATAACCTTTCCCTGAACAGGCTGGTGACCATGGGTGTGTTCAAGTTTGTGAAAAACCGTTTTGAAGTGGCGCCCGGTCCATTCTCCCAGCTTAATGCCTTTTACTACCTTACGCCCTATCCCAAAAAATCATTGCGGATGGAAGTGACAGGCACCACCAAGAGCAATAACCTTGCAGGTGGACAGGTAACCCTTGCCTGGCGCAACCGGAATACATTCCGCGCAGGCGAGCTTTTTACCGTGAGTGCCTCCGGCGGTGCGGAAGTGCAATACAGTGCAGCACTCAAAGGATATAATGTGTACCGCGGCGGCCTGGAAGCCTCCATGTCATTCCCGCGTTTCCTGATTCCTTTTGTGCAGATCGATAAGAAAGGAGGTTATGTTCCAAAAACCACCGTTACCCTGGCCTATGATCTGCTCAACAAACAGAAACTGTATACCATGAACTCCTTCCGCTTTTCCTATGGATACAGCTGGAAGGAAACACTCAAAAAAGAACATACTTTCAATCCTATTGCCATCAATTACGTACAGCCGATGTATGTAAGCCCGGAATACCAGGCAGGTGCTGATACCAGTGAGAACCTGAGAAAGGTGATAGAAAAGCAATTCATACTGGGAACCAATTATAACTGGACCTACAACGGCCTGGCAGAAGGCAAGAACATCAATGCGCTATATTTCAGCGGCACCGTGGATGTGGCGGGTAATGCGGCCGGCCTCATCAAAGGCGGTGGCAACCCCAATAATCCGTCCAAAATATTCGGAAAGGAATTCTCCCAGTTTCTGAAGGCCGAAGGCGATTTCCGCGTGTATCGCCGGGCTGGAGATAATTCCACCTGGGCCAACCGGATCATCATGGGCGTGGGTTATCCCTATGGAAATTCCAGGGAACTGCCCTACGTGAAGCAGTTCTTCATCGGCGGAAATAACAGCCTCCGTGCCTTCCGCACAAGAGCGCTCGGGCCCGGCACCTATATCGGGAACGATTCCCTGATTGCCGACCAGAGCGGAGATATCAAACTTGAATTGAATACAGAATTCAGAACAAAGATCTACAGCATCTTCAATGCCGCTGCTTTTGTGGATGCAGGAAATATCTGGCTCTATCGCGATAATCCCAATAAGCCGGGAGCCACCTTCTCTAAAAACTGGTACAAGGAACTGGCAGTGGGAGCCGGTATCGGCCTTCGCGTAGATGTGAGCATCCTGATCCTCCGCCTGGATGTAGCCTTCCCCCTCCGCAAGCCATGGCTGCCGGAAGGAGAAAGATGGGTGATTGATAAGATCGCACTCGGAAATTCCACCTGGAGAAGAGAGAACCTGGTATTCAATATCGCTATCGGTTATCCATTCTAGCTACATCCCTACATTTTCCTTCACACCAGTAAAAACGGACTTCCATAACAGATTGAAGAAAGACTTTTTAGTATCACGCTCAAACTTAACCTGGGCCGTTCTTACTTCCCCGTCCTTTCCGGGATTGGCTTTCCTGAGCACGATCTTCGCCATGAGGCTGGCCAGTTTCTTTTTATCCAGCGTATTGGTTTCTTCGTCCTTCTTCAGCAAGGTTACCCCGATATCATCATAGAGCAGTGTAAGGGGGCCGTTTGCTCCATGAATATTGGAAGTAAAATTGAAGGTCATTTTACGGATAGTGCCCTTCTCTATCTTAGCCAGCCCCATTGGTACGGTCAATTGATTCAACGTAATGGCTGGCATAGCTCCCATCGTTCCGTTGATGGTGAATTTACCCATTTTGTCGAGCGGATAAAAATCGATATTGGCCGTGAGTGGTGCTTTGTTGAGGAAACGGGAATGAAAGCGCAATTTGCAAATGGGATCCGCTTTAAGTGCCGTTGTATCATTGGTAAGATTGGAGATGGCCACATTCACATTATAAAACTGCACTTTTCCACTCTGGTCGCTCTTGCCATTGCGCTCCTTGTACTCAATGAAACTCTGCGGAAAGCTAACCTGTTTGATCACCAACGGTACGGGCATCCGCATCAGCGCCTGGTGCGGAAGATCATTCAGCCTGCTCTTACCGTCGTGCGGATATGAAAGATCACGGTAGATCTTGAAATTACTGTTGGTAACAATCAGCGAATCAGCTGCAATGGACTGTCGCATCAATGCTGCCACATTCAGATTCACCAGCTGCACATCTTTCAGATCGATATCGAAGCGGTCATTCGCATATTTGAACTGTTGCAGGAATTTTGCTTCGGGTAATTGCGGATTCATTGAAAACCGCCCAAGGCTCATCCGCTGTCCCCGTGTATTGAAGTCTACTTCTGACACCACAAATTCGTACAGCCCCCTCTTATCCTTCCATTGGATCTTTTTGCAGAGCAGTCCGGCAGATTCGGCAAAGAGAAAACGGGTGGAATCCTTGCTGTGGATGCTGTCCACTGCAACCTTATACAGATCTATCTGCACACTGTCGAACTGCATCAGTTTATCTCCTCCTTTCAGGTTGCGCGTGATCACGGTGGCATTCACGATGGACACCGTATCGATGGCGATTTTGGCAAGATTGCCGAGTAACTGTTCGTACAACTCTTTATCTGGTACGCGGTTGGCGGAGTCCTTTCCTTTATTGGTGAAATAAAGCTCTATAACAGGATTCTCGATCAATACTTTCCTTCCTTCCACTTCTTTATCCAGCAGGGCCTTCGGTGTTTTTACTCCGGCCACCTGCAGGGATGGGATTTGCACTTTGGCTATCATGCCAGGAGCATCTTCCGTTTCAGCCAGCTGGTTAAAGCGGACAGTATCCGGTTGCAGATGCACGTTAGACACGGATAGATTTCCATTCACTTCATCAAGGTCGAATTTATCGAAGCTGATAGAATAAATCCCCATGGAACCACCCGAAACCGCTTCGGTTACTTTAGAACGGAGGAACCCTTTCTTGTAGATACTCCAAATAAGAATACCCACGGCAATAAGGCCCAGGAATGAAAGGATGATGATGAGTATCCGTTTTGTGATCATACTGTTAGGTTCAGGTAAAAAAATGCCCGGAGGCCTTCGCCCCGGGCGTATTGGAATTAAAATACGATAAATCAGGCAAATGCGGATTGCCATTCCGGCAGTAACAGGAAATGTGTAGAGTTATGCCGCGGGCCGCAGATTTAATGCTTCATGTGGACGTGGTTGCGCCTTGGCTCTGCTGAAGAAATGCCACACCTGGTTCCACAGATTGTTCCATTGCCAGTGTTGCTTATGCTTCGCTTCAAAATACTCCGCCTGCTCTACTTTTACTTTCACCAGCAGGAGTTTTGAGAGGGATGGCAGATCCACATTACCGGGAAGACCGATGTAGTTCAGCATTTCATCCTGATCCCTTACCACTTGCGCCATGCCCGAGATCTTCAGGTAGAAGGGCTTCCCCTTCCTGTAGAAATCCAGCTTTGCAGGAAATTCCATGTCGTACTCTTCCATATATACATCCGGCCGGTGAATGAAGAAACAAACGTTCCCCTCGTTGTCGATATTCAGGGCGGATATAATACAGGTAGGTAACTTAAATGCTTCATTGCTCGTATTGGCAAAAAGCGCGCTCCGTATCTCATGGATGCGATCACGGAGAAAATCCAGTTGTTGTATTTCGCTTACCATAACCGTTCCTTTTATACTATATACTTTTCAAAAGGTATGCCCGGATTTTCCGGGCCGGAATTTGAGGAATTTATGTTGAAGAAATGTTGATAAGCCCGTATTTTTTCGATAAAATGATTCCATTAAAATCAGTTTCTGATCCACGGCTTCGTCAATGTGACAGTAATGCACCATCTATCGTGGACATAAATCTACAGTTCATGTAGAGTAAAAAACGTAAATTATACAAGTACAGTAATTTAGGCTCAGAACCCGCCCTGGCACCGGATTTTAAGTGATATACACGAACCATATTTTCCCTTTAATACAGGGTGTTCACAACGAAAGACGTGATCTGAGAATATACCTGAGAACCTGATCTGGGTAATGCCAGCGAAGGAAAAACACGAAGAGAAAATATGTATTCACAGCCTCCGGTAAAACGGAGGCTTTTTTGTTCCATCGCCTCCTGCCTGCCGCAAACGGCTGGCATTATTTTTATCCTTCACCTGTTACTTCTTATTATTCACATCTATCAAAATAGCAAGTCATGGAAAAGAAAAAAACTACCCGGTCTGCTTCTTCATCAAATGGAAGAAGCGGACAAACAACAGCAAGCAAGGCTCAACAGAACGGAAAAAGCAATTCCCGGAAGAGCACCCGCAGCCAGTCCGATTCCGATGTAGCGGAAGCCGGAATGGATGAAATGCTGGAGAAACTTTTTGTGGACCAGATCAAAGACATTTATTATGCGGAGAAACTTTTGTCGAAAGCTTTACCCAAATTGGCCAAAGCTGCCACCACAGAAGAACTGAAGCAGGCACTTACCGACCATAAAACAGAAACGGATGGCCAGATAGAAAGACTGGAAGAAGTATTTGAACTGCTGGGCAAGAAAGCGCAGGCCAAGAAATGTGAAGCCATGGACGGTCTGAAGAAAGAAGCCGACTCCATTGTGGAAGAAACAGAAGCAGGCTCCCTCACGCGCGACGTAGGTATCATCATGGCCTGCCAGAAAGTAGAGCACTACGAGATTGCCAGCTATGGCTGCCTTACCAAACTCGCCCGCACCTTCGGCATGGAAGATGTGGCCTCCCTTTTGCATCAGAACCTCGAGGAAGAAAAAGCAGCAGACGAACTGCTGACAAGCATTGCGGAGGACCATGTGAACTATGAAGCAGGTATGGAATCAGAGGATTAATGTTCTACCACAGGATCAGAATAAAAGATCTCTGCACTATAGGGTTTATGGGTTTAGGTTTTTGAAGTAAGTCAGACCATCAGGTGGTCTGACTTTTTTATTCCCCATCATAAAGCGGTCAACCATGAAAAAGAAGAAAAAGAAATTCTCGAAACTATTTACAAAAATAGCAGCCGCAGTCACCAAAGCAGCGGGAAGTCCCGTTGCCTTCATCGCCGCCGCTGCCATCATTATCTTATGGGCTGTAATGGGGCCCGTATTCGGTTATTCCGATACCTGGCAGCTGGTGATCAATACCGGCACTACTATCATCACCTTCCTGATGGTATTCATCATACAGCAATCACAGAACAGGGATACAGTTGCCATACAGCTCAAATTGAATGAGCTCATCGCCTGTAATGAACATGCCAGTAACCGGCTGGTGGATATAGAAGACCTTACAGAAGAAGAACTGGCAGTGATCAAAAAATTCTACACCCGTCTCAGCAGGCTGGCAGAAAAAGAAGGTAACGTACATGCTACCCATAGTATCGATGAGGCGAACGATAACCAGGAGGAGAAATCAAAGAACATCAAAAAACCAGCAACCAAATGAACAGTGATATCGAAATAGCCGTAGAGAGCCTTTCAGCGAAAGACTTCCTGGAGCTCCACCGGGATTACCAGCACAGCGCGGAACTGGTATCGCTGGTGTATGTGGAAGATTCCATGCCCGGCATCCAGAGAAAGAAAGCAGGCAAAGGGTTCACCTTTATCTACAACCAGAAAAAAGTAACGGAGAAATCCATTCTGGCCCGTATCCGGAGCCTGGCTATCCCACCCGCCTGGAGTGATGTATGGATCTGTCCGAAAGCCAACGGCCATCTGCAAGCCACCGGGAAGGATGTCCGGCAGCGCAAGCAATACCGCTATCACTCACACTGGGCCACACTCCGGAATGAAACAAAATTTCACCGCCTGCCTGCATTCGGGAAAGTATTGCCCTTGCTCCGGGAACAACTGAAAAAAGATATGGCGGGAACTGAGCTCACTGAAGCGAAAGTGATTGCCACTGTGATCAGCCTGATGGAGAAAACCTATATCCGGATCGGGAACAGTGATTATGAAAAATTGTATGGCTCCTATGGCCTCACAACGCTTAAAGACAATCATGTGGAAGTGAACGGTGCTAACCTGCAATTCAGCTTCAAAGGCAAAAAAGGTATCTATCACAAGATCAGCATCCGCAATAAAAAACTGGCAGAGATCGTGCAGGCATGCAAAGACATTCCCGGCAAGGAACTCTTCCAGTATTTCGATGCAGCAGGCAACCGGCAAAGCATCGACTCCGGAATGGTGAACGATTATATCCGCAAAGCCACCGGTGGTGATTTCACGTCAAAGGATTTCCGCACCTGGGCAGGCACCCTGAATATGCTTCAAAGCATCAGAGCCATCGATGATGCACCAACTATCACTGAAAGAAAGAAGAAAGTACTGGAAGCGCTGGATCAGGTGAGCGCCCTGCTGGGCAATACGCGCACCGTCTGCAAAAAATATTATGTGCATCCCGGCATTATCAGGCTGTATGAAGAAGATGAATTGAAGAAATATATGTTGCGCTTGCAGAAAGAACAGGATGAGGAAAAGATCCTGATGACCATCCTGAAGAAATTGCACCCATAAAAAACGAGAAGCCGCTGTACCTTATCCCGTTTTTCGAATATTGGTACAAACAGCTTCTGTTTTGTTTTCATAGCCAAAACTAACGTGAAGGCGTTGGTTTCATATAAAAAGTTAACTGCTTTTTGATGCTGACTTTTTTCTGCCGGCTGCCTTCTTCCGAGGCGCCGCTTTCTTACGGGTGGATGACTTTTTAGAGACTGACTTTTTTGTAGCCGTTTTTTTAGAGGCCGTTTTCCCCGTAGCTGATTTCTTAGATGCGGATTTCTTTGAAGCTGATTTTTTAGAAGCCGCCTTTTTAGTGGTAGCACGCTTTGAAGCGCTTTTCTTTGAAGGCACCTTTGCGCCTTTTTCCCTGGCTTCGGAAAGGCCGATAGCTATTGCCTGTTCCCGGCTCTTCACCTTACCACCCTTTCCACCGGGTCCGGAACGCAATGTCCCTTTCTTCTTTCTGTGCATGGCGCTTTCAACTGATTTGGAAGCACCTTTTGAATATCTCGCCATCTGATAAGTATTAAATTACTGAATAGAGATGGCCTGTACAACAGTTTGACCTGCCATCCATTGATTCCTTTTATCTAGTTTGATGCTCAGCACACCATCCGCAAAACTGGCGTTGGCCTCGCCAGCATCATCGGGCAACAGAAATGACCGTGTGAAAGAACAGGGCGTGAATTCCTGACGGAAGAAACGCTGCAGGTTCTTATGCCTGATGGTCTGCGAGTCCGCACACACAGTGATCAGATCATCTTCCCGCTTCAGTTTGATGTCGGCACGCTGATATCCCGGCAATGCCACTTCAATACAATACACCGTATCTGTTTCGTAAATATTGGTAGCAGGCGCTGCTACTGTCTTCCTATCCGCATGAAGCTCATCCTCCAGATGGTCCATATCGGAGAACATCCCGCAAAATGTTTTGACAAAGGAATGTTCAGGAACGGCTGATTTTATTACGTTATCCATAACAGGAAGTATTTGAAGCGGTTGACCTGCGGGTGTTACGTTTACAGGTTTGCGTCCCATCGCATGAAGGAAGGTAACACAAACGATCACAACCAACAGGCATTTGAATTCTGACATAAAATGAGGCGATGCTGATAAGTCCGCATACCTTATATGTAATTCTTATGCCAGCATCAGCCCCGGTTTGTCAGCAAAAACAGGCCTGTATCGGGGTGGGAGTTCTACAAACAACCATCAGAATCACTGCATTTCAGGCTTTGGCATTGTTCTTTTATTGGACCTGTCAGATTCAAATCACACTAAAAATTTTCACTATGCAACATAACGAAGACCTGGTAAGTGTATTGAACGATCTTATTCGTATCAATAACGACCGTATCGATGGATACGAAAAAGCCATCACAGAAACCAAAGATGCTGACGACGATCTGCGTAGTGTATTCAGAAGAATGGCAGATGAAAGCCGCCAGCACAAGGCAGAACTTTCACTGGAAGTACAGAAGATCGGCGGAGAACCGGTAGCTGATGGAACTACGGCATCCGGCAAGATCTATCGCGCCTGGATGGATGTGAAAGCCACTTTCACGGGAAAAGACAGACACTCTGTGCTTGCAGCCTGTGAGTTTGGCGAAGATGCCGCCCAGAAAGCTTACAAGGAAGCGCTGGAAGACGAAGCCACCAACTCAGCTGATATCAAACAACTGGTAATGAAACAAAAAAGCGCGCTCAAAGCATCACACGACCTGATCAAAAGATACAGGGATATGCAGGCCGCTATATAATCAGGAGATAAACACAATTTCAATAACCCATTGTTCATTAAAGCTAATAGTATGCAAACACTGATCAACAAATTGACGATCTTTTCCCTGGTAGCAGCCAGCTTCACCGTTGGTTGTAACAACGAACAAAAGCAACCTGAAGAAAGCAAGGAAGTGGCAGAAGATCAAAACGATGCCAAATTCAAATCAGACTCAGCAGAACACAATGCGCAGTTTGTGGTGGACGCCGCCAATGGCAATCTCACAGAGATCCGTATGGCCGAACTTGCCCAACAGAAATCAAGCAATAAAGAAGTCAAAGAAATTGCAAAAATGCTGCAGGATGAACATACTGCTGCGTTGAATGACCTGAAAGTGCTTGCAGGCAACAAAAGTATCAGCATTCCCGCAGACGTGACAGATGATACCAAACAGCAGTTGCAAAAACTTACAGATGAAAAACCAGCCTCATTTGACAAAGAGTGGACTGAGAAACTGATGGACAAACATCAGAAGACCATCAGCGATTATGAGGCAGCCCTTGGCACTGTTTCTGACCAGGATATCAAGAACTGGATCAATACAGTATTGCCAAAGATCCGCGCGCATCACGACAAACTCATGGCTCTGAATTCAAGATTGAAAAAATAGTAGTAAACAAGTTTCATTTAGGCACATTGGACTGAAAAGGGCTGGTTTTCACCAGCCCTCTTTTTATTTCGTAGTGCAATGTAAATGCGGAGTGTGCCCAGCAGCTCGCGTCCCCGCGAGTGACTGGGCACACGCTGTTTATTTCTTCAACAATTTCCTCAGTTGTTCATTCAGTGCTTCCCCTCTCAGGTATTTGGCAATGATCTTACCTTCCGGATTGATGAGGACGTTCATGGGAATGGCATTCACATCATAGAGCTTTGCCGCCTCATTGTCCCAGGCTTTCAGATCACTCACCTGCGTCCATACCAGCCCATCAGCTTTGATAGCTTCTAGCCACTTCTCTCTATCCGCCGGTTTATCGAGGGATACACCGAGCACCGTAAATCCTTTATCCTTGAATTCATTATATGACTTCACCAGGTTGGGATTCTCCCTTCTGCAGGGATTGCACCAGCTGGCCCAGAAATCAAGCAACACCCATTTGCCACGGAAATCCGACAGCTTCACCGGTTTGCCATTCACATCGTTCATGGTGAAATCAGGAGCAGGAGCGCCCTCCTGCGTTTTCTTCACTTTCGCGATCTTCTCTCCCACTTCCTTTCCGAAATCCGTATTGCGGACTTTCGCATCCAAAGCCAGGTAGTCCTTTTCAGCCTTTACAGCATCAAACTCCGGAGGCAGCGTGGAGTTGAAAGCCATCAGTGCCATGAACTTGTCAGGATTTGCTTTTACATACTTCATCTTCACGGCAATGATCTCGTTCATGTAATCAGCGGCACGCTGATCAAGACTGGCCAGATAAGCGGAATCCTTCTGCTTTTCCTCAGGCGCCTGCCTGAACTCCTCGTTGAGGCCTTCATAGCGGGCATAATAAGGTTTCAGCAAGGCTGTCACTTTGGTATTCTCATCATTAGCCGGAGAGCCTTTGATCACGGCATTTTTGATACTGTCCTTTGCAACGACAGTAATTGTCTTTTCTTCCAGGAAGAAAGCCAGGATATCCTGTTTGGGGCGCATTGCGGGATGCTGTTCCTCTTCCTTATGCTTCACTACTATATGCGCTTCCTTTGTACCACCGGCCACGCCATGGAAAGTGAACTGGCCGTTTTTTATTGCTGTGGAATAAATTACACGTTCCCCGTTTTTCTTGTACGTGAGGAATGCCTTGGCCGGCGGGTTCAGTTTAGCCACTGTTCCCTTGATGGTAAACGACTGCTGGGCGCTGAGACTCAGCGGCGCTGCAAGTGCAGCCAGCATCCATACTTTATTCAATGTCATGGTTTGAGCAATTTTGAGTATTGGGTAGATTGTTCAATGAGGCGCAGCGCTTCTTTCAGGCTGGCATTTTCCTGGTTCATCACCTGCAGGTAATAATCATTGCCTGTATAAAGCTGGCTTGCCAGCTGGGCTTTGAGGTCCAGTGCCAGCAAGAACTGTAACCTTTCTTTATTTGCCGCCGGTGCTGCGATGCCCGCTTTTTTTGCAGCGTCTTCTATTTGTTTCAACACGATGGCTGGCACCGTGAATTGTTTGTTGAAGGAAGCAAAATCTTTGTACTGCTCCAGCAATTGTCCGCGATTGGCATCCAGGTAATCGAAAGAAAACTTATTGGCAATACCACTCGCCGCTACATCCTGCAACCAGCCGTTTAATTCAACAGTATCTATCGGCACATACATATCCGGCATGATGCCGCCACCACCAAAAACGGTGCGTTTATTCAACAAAGTTTTGAACTTCAGTGAATCAGGAAAATGAAAAACCTTACCATTCAACAGCTCGCCGCTATGCAGCCGGGTTTGGGCATTGTCTTCATACTGCGCACCCTTGTACGGCTTCTGAATGCTCCTTCCACTGGGTGTGAAATACCTGGCGCCGGTCAGTTCCAGTACAGATCCGTCGAATACAGGAACAGGTCGTTGCATCAGTCCTTTTCCGAAGCTCCTTCTGCCCACCACCACCGCACGATCCCAGTCCTGCAATGCACCCGTGAGGATCTCACTGGCAGAGGCCGTAGACTGATCTATCAGAACCACCAACTTACCTTCAGGGAACTGCCCGAATCCACCGGAGTAATAATAATCGCGGCCCCTATCCCTGCCCTCACTGTAAAACACCAGCTGGTCCTTTTGCAGGAACTCATCCGCCACACCAATGGCCGACTGCACATATCCCCCACCGTTACCCTGTAAGTCGAGCACAAGGTTTTGCATACCCTGTTTCTTCAAAGCAATGAGGGCCTTATCCATTTCCTGCCGGGTGGTGCCATTGAAGATGCGGAGGTTGATATAACCGGTCTTTGCATCCAGCATATACGCAGCTTTCACGGAATGGTCAGCCACAAAATCGCGCACCAGCTCTTTCTTCAGCACAGCTCCCGTGTATTTGCGAAGGATCTCCAGGGAAAGCGCAGATCCTTTCTGGCCACGGATCTTCTTCATTATTGTGTAGTTGGTCTGCCCATTGCCTGTCACCGCCTGGCTATCGATCCGGAGGATCCGGTCACCTGCCTGCAGTCCGGCTTTTTCAGCCGGGCCGCCTTCAAGTATCTGTGTGATGTACAGGCTATCGTTCTCCATCATGTATTGAATACCGATGCCCGCAAATTTCCCCTGCATGGACTCCTGCATCTCAGCAGACTCCTGCTTGCCAAAATACCTGCTATGCGGATCCAGCCTGTTCATCATCCCGGCGATGGCAGCTTCCACCAGTTGCTCATCGGTGAGGGAATCCACATAATTTCCCTGGATGGCCTTCAGGGTCTGCCAGAACTTCTCTTTGGGATTCACCTGCGCCTGGAGCAAGCTGGCAAAGCCTGCAAGCACCAGCGATAAGGCAAAACATTTTTTTAGCTGCATCATCTTATTGCTCGTTTTTTAAAATTTCAATGGCCATGCTCAGCTCTTCCGCCAGTTTACTGGGGCTTCCGGAATAGCCTTCAGAAGTATAACGCATCACACCATCTTTCAGGATCACCTTCCTTGGAATAGCAGAGGAACCGAAGAATGGTACGAAGGTCTTGAACACGGCATTCTGCTCACCATTGGCCTTATTGTCGTGCAGCAAATGCATGCGATAACCTTCCTGCTTCAGGTAATTGCTGGACTTTTCTTTGTAGTCGCCGGTTTGCATCGTGCCCATCAGGTAGATCCGCACTTTATCATCGCTGCTGTATTTATCTGTCAGCATTTGCATGCCGGGAAATGCACGGATACAGGGCTTACACCAGGTGGCCCAGAAATCGATCACCACGATCCTGTCTTCCCAATCACTGCTCCTGATGATTTTACCTTCCGCATCCTCCACTGCAAAAGGCATGTAATCCTTACTGGTCATATGCTCTTTCACATAGGCCATCAGTTCTGCCAGTTCTTCTTTGGAACGAAGCCCTGACAGGTATTGCTCATAACCATCGGCATTTCCATGCTTCTTTACATACTGCTTTTTAAGTTCATCCACCATCTCAGGCGTCATGGCATTGGCCTTCATGCATTTTTCCAGGAAGGGCTGAACAGCAGCCTCATCGTTGGTTTGCTGCAGGGCCACCAGGTGAACAGCATTCCTTTCCGCATCGGCATATATCCCTTTTGCAGAGAGATAATTGAAATACTGTTTTACCTCCTCGTATTTTTTCAGATCGTTCAGCAGGTTGATATATGTACCCAGCTCGTTATCCAACTGGTCGTTGGCATTCTCCTGCGCCTGTTCTTTATTGAACACACCAGCCTCTTCATAGGAACCGTCCTTCACCTTTGCCATCAGTTCTTTGATGAGCGGAGTGGCCACATTGTAAAGAGTATCCTGTCCCAGTAACTTGAAGACCTGCGCCCGCATGATATTCCAGCGGAACACTTCATTCTCTGTTTTGAAAGACAGCGGCTTCAGCATCGCCAGGAATTTATCGAACTGCCGCGTCTCAAAGTATGCTGTACCCAGTCCACGGTGAACTCCATAATAAATGAATGACTGCCCGTTCGGATTTTCCTTCCATTTTTCATACGGAAATGCAGCCAGGAATTTCTCGTAATTGGTGATGATCTCCTGATTATTCTTCGCTTTCATCATCGCCTGGTAAAAAACAAGCCTGGCATGGTTGCCCTGAGGGTGTTTTGCAATCAGGAGTTTCGACAGCTCCTCACTTTTTTTGGTATCCTTCAGGTTGAACTGGAAATACCGCTGAATACCTTCCAGCTGTTCTTCACTCAGATCTTTTCTGTTTGCCAGCTCTTTGGGCTCAGCATTCTTATACTGATCAAAATTCTGGGCAAATAGAGTGACTGTGCCGGCCAGCAGTAAGCTGCCCAGCATCGTAATTTTTCTTCTCATAACGGTCATTTCATTTTTTATCGATCATTCTGGATCAGCTCCGGATTGAGGTCGATGTTTTTAGGAGGGATCGGGTATACATACCTGTTACCCGGTACCAATGTATAGGTATTGCCTTTGTAAGTTCTTGTTTCTGTTTTCGCGAATGCGGGCTCCAGGCTCAGCCTGCGCTGGTCATTCCAGCGAAGTCCCGTACCGAAGAGCTCGCGTCTTCTTTCATCCAGCACAATACGCAGCGCTTCTGCGGCATCAGCCGCTGTGAGATCAGTGTAGTCGGCAGCACGGAACCTTTTCTTCCTCAGCGTATTCACCAGATCCATGGCAGCATTGCCCTGCCCTGTTCTTGCCAGCCCTTCCGCCTGTGTCAGCATCACTTCAGGGACTGTGATACCAGTGGTTACGTAATCGCCGGAGAACAGATTCGCACGCCAGGAACCACGGCCTGTAAATGCAGGCTGGAAGCTGCTTCCGGGACGCATGTATAATTCATAACGAAGGTCCGTGGTCTGGAACTTACTCACCAGTTCATCATTCAGCGAGAGGTTCAGAAAGCCGGGCATATTCACATTCTTGGCAAGCACCACTTCCGGATTCTCCAGTCTTCTCGGAAAGGCATTGGCGCCTCCGGTATAATCATTGAGATCGAGCAGGTTGTTCTTTATAGCCAGCGATAATCCCGCATTCTCTGCCGCTTCGGCAAACCGGCCCATGTAGAGATAGGTCCTGGCAAGTGTTGCATATCCTGCGGCCTTTCCTGCATGGATATTATTGGATGGCGTATTGGCTAAAGAAGGGATGGCTTCTTTCAGGTCCTTGATGATCTGATCATACACAGCCTGCACTGAAACACGTACCAGCGGTTGAAACAGGTCAGGAGAAAGCAGTAAAGGAAGCCCCGGATCAGCGGCCGCAGTAGCAGCGGAATAAGGACGTGCATACATATTCACCAGTGTGAGATAGGTATAGGCCCGCTGTACTTTTGCTTCTGCAAGCGTTTCTGTTTTCTGCGTCTCCGTGCCTTCTTCACTGCTCATTACCCCTTCCACTACCAGGTTGGTATTGTAGATGGTATTCCAGAGCTGGTCCCAGGTGGCATCACTCTGATCAACATTGTAGTAGGCCGATGCCCAGATATACATGCTGTCTATACCACTGCTCAGCAGGTTCTGCTGACTGGGGTTTGCATTGAGGCTGATATCATCTGAAGAGATCATTGGCGTGCTGGCCGATCTCTCGAAAATATTCCGGTTGCTCATGATGCGCTGATAATCGGAAGTATAGCGGAACTCGCGCTGATTAGGTTGCTCCACTTCCACAAACTTGCGGCAGCTCACCAACCCTGTGATCAGTATGAAGATGGCTATATAACTATGTTTGATATTCATTGCTTCAGTTTGTTTTGATTAGAAAGAAACGTTCAGTCCCATGTAGAAACTGGGCGCCGGCGGCAGGTTATTGTAATTGGTTCCTGCGATATAGGACGGATCAACTCCCGCATTGTTCGCTTTCCAGAGCAGGCCCAGGTTGCGCACAGAGAAATTCACGTTGGCAGATTTGAAAGCAACCCTTTGCAACAGCCTGCCTGGGATCTGGTATCCTACTGACACCTGCTGCAGCCTGATATGGCTGGCGCTTTCCACCAGCAGGTCAGACATCTTGTAACGGTTGCTGCTATTGGTGCTCACGTTCCTGAGACCGGGCACATTGGTGAATGCTTCATCACCCGGCTGACGCCAACGCAACGCCAGGTCTTTCTGACTGCCGATCAGGCCATAGTAGTTGTTGGTAGTATAGTCAGGATAGTTCTGTATAGACAAACGACGGAATACATGTCCCATTTCGTAGGTGATACGAACACCCAGCGAGAATGACTTATAATTGAAGTCATTGAACCAGCCACCGAAAAAAGGAGGTGTAGTGCGGCCCATCTTCACAATATCATCTGTTTTCAACACATTGTTGAATTGATCGGCAGTAATGATTTTACCACTCGCATCATAGATCTGTGAACGGCCCAGGTTATCCAGTCCAGCCCAACGGTAAGCATATACTGCATCGATGGGCTCGCCTTCCACAAAGCCGCTTCCCCCTACCAGCGTGGTGGGTGTAGGTTTCTGAAAACGACTGTCTGTTACCTCATTGGTATTGTAAGAGATATTGAAGGTGGATGCCCAGTTGAAGTCACGGCCCCTGATCACTTCTCCACGAAGCCCCAGTTCATAACCATGCCCTTTCATACTGGCCGCATTGTACTGCAGATTGCTCCATCCCCAGGTGCTGTTGATGGGAAAGGACCAGAGGATATCTTCCGTTCTCTTACTGTAGGCGTCTGCATTAACAGTAAGACGGTTGTTGAACAATCCGAAATCGAGACCAAAATTCCATGATCTTGTCAGCTCCCAGCTGATAGTATTGTTGGCAGGTCTATCCACAGAACCGGTAGGCTCGCCGGTAAGGGGATCTGTATTCAGGCTGATAATTGCCCTGTTGGCAGCGCTGGTGGGCACGGAGCCACCGGTACCGTAAGTAATGCGCATATTGAGGTTGGTAAGCCAGTTCACACGGCTCATGAATTCCTCCTGGCTGATATTCCATTTGAAACCCGTGCTCCACAGTGGTTTCGCACGTTGCTCACGTGATGCACCCAGCAGACTCATATCATCAAAGCGGAGGCTTCCTGAAAATGTGTAGCGGTTATCGAAGGCGGAGAAAGCTGCATTACCGAAATAAGAAAGGAAGCGGTTGATCCCCTTGGTGATGGCGCCGTCGCTGAAACCAAGTGTGCTGCTCCATCCCATCACGGTCTCATACGGCACTGTCGGGTTCCAGGCCGCAGAAGAATACACATCCTTATCAAAACCATAACGGGTTTGAACGAAGTTCTCACGTGTCTGTTCACGTACTTCTGTACCTGCAATGGCATTCAGAGAAAAATCCTTCCACGATTTATTTACATTCAGTTGCCCGCGGAGCGAGTAGCTGAATTCAGCGGAATTGCTGTTGATCATTCTTGCGCCGTACGGAATGCCGTACACCAGCCTCCCGTTGGGCCCCACTGTGGTAGCGGTATTGAGCATTACGCGATTCTCGTACCCCATGAGATCACTCATAACGATATTTTGCGCATTGCTGCGCTGCAATGATCCCGCTAACTGCAAGTTAGCCCAGTTGTTGAGCTTTGCGTTGATATCCGCCACAAAACGGAAGCGGTTATCCTTGTTGGTAGAATTGTTGTAGCCCAGCTCCTGCAGGGGGCTATAAGTCCAGGGAAGATATCCCTTGCTGAGAAAGTCTGCTGCCACCTCATCCCTGAATTCAATAGACCGGGCAATGGGATTGCCATTCACATCGGCCAGCATTTCATAGGGTCGTAAAGCCAGGTTACCATTACCCATGGCATTGAGCGTGGCCATATTGGAAACGGTATTTACATAGTTGTAGTTGATACCGGTATTGATAGTAATACGTTTATTGAAGAGCTCATTGCTGAGGTTGGCATTCACGAAATAACTCTCTCCCTTGTTACTCCTGTACACCGGCATATCGCGGGTATAGTTGGTAGAGAGATAGTAGGTGCTGTTTTGTCCACCACCGGAAAAACTAAGGTTGTATTGTTGCGATACAGCACGCTGCATCAGCAGGTCGCGGATCTGGCCACGGTTATCGAGACTGCCAAGAACAGAAAGTGCAGAGTCACGTTGCTTCTCGGTTGCAGTACCACGGTCCACTCTGAACATCCATTCCAGTGCTTCGCTGACAGGACGGTTCTGATTGAAGGTCATCCAGCTATTGTCCCAGTTGATGGGATCTGTGAAAAATCCCAGATCTTTCATTTCCTTCTCCAGCTCTATGTACTGGGCGCTGTTCATCCTGTTGAGTTTTCCCATGTCCGAAGGATTGGAAATACTGAGGTTGGTGCTGAAGTTCACCTGTGAGGAATTCTTTTTTCCGCGTTTGGTGGTGATCACTATCACACCGTTGGCGGCCTTTGCTCCCCAGATGGATGTGGCTGCCGCATCTTTCAGTACGGTAATGGATTCGATATCTTCAGGATTGTACCTGCTCAATACAGTTCCGATACTGGCCACGGAGTTCTGGCGTTCTGCCAGGTCCTGGTCCAGTGCAGGAAATCCATCGATCACAATCAGTGGCGAGCTTCCATCAGTAATGGCCAGCGTGTTCTTGCCCCGGATCTGAATAGTATTATTCCTTACATCGAAGCGCACTCCGGGCACGGTGGCTTCCAGACGCTCCATCAGGTTTACGGCAGGAACAGCCCTGATCTCTTTGGCAGTGATCTGTCCGAATGCACCGGTGGCGCGCTCTTTGGGGATAGACTGGTAACCGGTGCTCACCACTTTCACCTCTTCCAGCATTTTGGTTTCAGTCTCCAGTTTAACAGAGACTTCCGATTTTCCATCCAGCACCACTTTCTGGGGCACCATTCCCACAAAACTGAAGAGCAATGCATTTGTTTTTTCTTTGAGCCTTAATGTATATCGGCCATCGCTGCTGGTAGTTGCACCCCAGCGTACCGCGAAACCTTCAGGTAATACGGTAACCCCGGTGAGCGGGCTGCCATTTGCATCCGTTACTGTACCTGTCAGCACCTGCACATAATCATCAGAAAGCTCTTCGTGTGTTTCTGAAGGGCGTGGCGCTTTATTATCTTTTTCTTTTTCCTTTGCAGACCTGGTGTCTTTGATGATGGTGTAATAATTTTCCTGGATATACAGGAAGAGGAAACCCTTGTTGTAGAGCAGTCCTTTCAATACATTTTCCACGGGGTCCTTCTTTGAAAGCCCCCCCTTCCAGGTCACCGTAATATTATCCAGCAGGTTTTCTTCGTAAGCAAATTTGGTCCCGTAAACTGCCTTCACTTCGTCAAGCGCTTTTTTTAGCGTAACCTGTTGTTGCGCCAACAGGCGGGGCATCGCGAGCATCACGAAGCTCAGGACCAGCAACAATTTTCTATTCATCGGTTTAGTTTTGGCTGATAGTTAAATGTTTTCCGTTCTCTTCAATTTTGATATCGAACACCTGGCGCAGTACCAGCAATATATCTTCTGCACTCTGCGCGGGGATGGTTCCGGTCATTCTTTTCACTGCCAGTTCAGGCGAGTTCAACCGGATCTCATATCCATAAGTGTCCTGCAGTATATGCAGGATCTCCTGCATCGTGTAGCCGTCGAGGGCCAGTTCATTCTGCGTCCAGGCACTGTTGCCGGAGGCTTTCTTTTCAGATCCTGCCAGGGCATTCAGGGTACTGTCGTACACGAATGCATCGCCGGGCTTCATGATCCTTTCAAATCCGCCCGGACCATCTTTCCTGATACGCAGGCTTCCATCCAGCAGCGAAATTTCAGTGAGTGCGCGCCGGCTTTTCACATTGAAGCGGGTGCCGAGCACGGTCAGGTTCAGCCCTCCCACGTGCACGTGGAAGGAATCGGATTCCTGCAAACGGTTCTTCACCGCCACATGTTTCACTTCAAAGAACGCTTCACCACTCATCCAGATCTCGCGCGGCTTATCTGATCTCCAGGTGCGCGAGTAACGGATATTGGTATTCCCATTCAGCGTGATCACAGACTCATCAGGCAATATCAACTGTTCTTTTTTGCCATAGGCCGTAGTCCTTTCCTTGCTGCCAAGCTGTGTGATCTCCATGAATACCAGCACCAGCAATGCCGCCACTACCACGGCTCCCGCCCAGCGGACCGTTCTGCGGAGCGGGCGTAAGAACCTGCGCTCTCTTCTATCCTGGAGGCGGATATCGCCTTCTATGCGCTCCCAGAGGATTGCTGGTTTAAAAGATGACTGATAAGGTTGCTGCTGGTTGATAAGGAGGATCCAGATACGGGCTTCTTCCATGAGCTTTGCCTGCCGCGGGTATGCTTCCGCCTGCTGCTTCCAGTAAGCATCACTGGTTTCATCGGCCTTCAGAACATGGCTGACGAACTGCGCATCATTGAAAAAATCCGTAGTTGAATACTGGCTGTAATCAGGTTGTTGGTACATGACATTCTTTTATACACACATACTTTTCCCGTTTTATCCCTGTGGGCGGAAAAAATGTAAAATTATTTTTCGGTGATATGGGTTAAACCGGCTAAGATGACCGGATAAGGCTTTCCAAAGCCTGTATCAGGCTTTTTTCAACGACAAGAGAATAGTCAGGAGGAAGAGGTCTGATCTGGATAAGTGGTTTCTGAGGGTATCGATGGCTTTGTACAACAGCTTGTAAGTGCTGGAGACCGATAACTGCATAATTACGGCAATTTCATCATATTCAATTTCCTCGTAGTAACGGAGGTGGATGATTTCACGCTGACGGGGGCTCATTTTTTCCAGGGCCCGGGCAAGGTTCACCCGGATATCATCCAGCCGTTCCCGGCTGACGTTATACTGTTCAGACTCAAGCCGGTTGCTCCATTCGCTGTCCTCTATCAGGGCGGAAAACTCGTATTTGCGATACCTCAGGTCAAGCATACGGAGCAGGATGCGGCGGAATGATTTGTAAAGATAGTTCTTGACGGAACCGGTTTCCCGGATGCCACCCCGGTTCTTCCAGAGCTTCACAAACAGGTTCTGCAGGGCGTCCTGGATCACATGATCATCTGCAGTGAACTTATGGCCGTAATTGAAAAGCGGAGGGTAGTAGGTCTCGAAAATAAGCTTGAAGGCGGCTTCATCACCGAAACGAAAATCGTCCCATATGAGTTTGTCGTCCTTCATTTTATGCAGCAGCTTCTCTGGTTTAACTACGAAAATGATGAAAATTTCCAGGAAAACAAAAAAGCGGACACCATGGTCCGCTTCAGTCATTTTGTTGGTTGCCTGCTTTTCTATACATCTCCCCTGCGGATAATACCTACCAGCAAAGAGATGATTGCCAGTACAATCAGGATATGGATCAACCCTTTTGCACTGTATACGAAAACGCCAAGGAGCCATCCGATGATCAGGATCACTGCAAGTATATACAATATGCTTCTCATAGACTTCAATTTTACCATAACCATAAAAATCTATTGCCCCCGTACCAGTCTGTGGAATTCCTCCATTTTGAGTAGGATGCTCCACAGCCTAAACCCCTGAAACCCTATAAGGCACAACATTGGTAATGATTTATGGAAAATCAAGCCGTATGAGACATATGCACAAGACCGGATTAATTATCGGCATAACAGGAACCATCCTCATCTTCCTCGGATTGATGATGATGCAGCATTATGATATCGGCAGATGGATAATGTATTCAGGATTCATTGTGGTAGGAGTAGTTTGGGTATGGTCCATCTGGGATGTGATCGTTGCAGAAGACCTTCGCTTCTATCAGAAGATTTTCTGGCTGATCATCACCATCTCTGTCCCCGTAATGGGAGGATTAGTATATTCTATCATGAATCAGAAACGTAACAGGATCGTTACTTAATAGCCAAGATTTTTGAGGCAGGTCTTCAGATTATTCCCTTCTTTCAACACCATGAAGAACAGGTCACCAAGCTTTTTTACTCGCTTGTTTATATTGTGAATGGTAAACTGAGAAGGATGGAGACCTGCCTTCACTTCTTTCCACAACAATGGTGCTGACACCGTAGCCCCATCACGTGGACGCAGACTGTACGCAGAAGCGAGGGTCTGGCTTTTTGAATTCTGCAGAAAATCCACATAGATTTTATTTCCTCTTTTCTTCAATGAACGCTCGATGCTGGTCATACCCGGTAACATCTCGTTCACCATGGTGGCCACTATCCTCCCAAACTCGCGTACCAGTTTATATTCATATTTTCCGTTCAAGGGCATATACACATGAATTCCGGTAGCGCCAGAAGTTTTGGGATAACATACTGCTCCTGCATTGTTGAGCACTTCCTGTACAGCCTGCGCAACGGTAACCACCTGGTCGAAAGTATTTTTGGGAGAAGGATCAATATCGATGATCATATAAGTTGGCTTGTCAGGATTGCGCGTGGTTGAATTCCAGGGATTCATTTCGATGCACCCCAGGTTGGCCAGGTAGATCAACGTTGCCTTGTTATTGCAGACAATATAATCCACCGTTTTATTGGAAGAAGGCGCAAACTCAGGGTGCACTTTTACATATTTTGGAGCGTCCTCTCCGGCATCTTTATGATAAAAGCCTTTGTCGGTTATCCCATTGGGATTACGTTTAAGCGATAAGGGCCTGTCTTTTAAATAAGGCAGTATAACCGGTGCCATCATATCATAATAAGCTATCACATCCCCTTTGGTGATCTTGTCTTTGGGAAAATAGATCTTGTTCACATTGGTAATGGTAAGTTGATGGCGGTCTATCTGGATGATATCTTCTGTTCTTGCTGCTGTTTTCATTTGTCGTTGTTTTGTGTGACTTCCTTTGCTGCCTTGTCTTCCCGCAATCCCAGGAATACAGGATGACGGAGTATACCTTCATTGGTCTGTTCCGTGAACTTCACTTCACAAACTATGCTGGGTTTGATCCAGGTGACCGGCGCATTCACTTTTATTTTTTCAGCAAATGGAGATTGCGTGGTGATCAGTGGTTGCATCAGGGTCCAGAGCTCCTTCAGTTTTTCCTGGTTGAAGCCAGTACCTGTATGACCGATATACTGCAGGCTGCGACCCTTGAATTCTCCCAGTATCAATGCCCCGAAATATTTGCGGCTGCGCCTCGGCGCTGTGAAACCCACGATCA